>JAFVHC010000259.1 GCA_017474705.1 Bacillota bacterium | reverse complement strand
TTTTTTGAGGATATCAACTATAATCTGGACGGCGGTCTGTACGCGCAGCTGCTGGAGAACCGCAGTTTCGAGTCGCTGCGCTGCTATGGCACCTGGGACGACTATAAGACCGAAGCAGACCCGCTGTTTGCGTGGACACGCTTGAGCGACGCGGAGGTCACTGTCGGTACGGAGGATCCGGTGGCCGAGGAGAACCCGCATTATCTGAAGGTCAAAGTACAGACGCCCGGCGCCGGCTTCAGCAACCGGGCTTACGACGGCATCACCCTGAAGAAGGATGCCTCCTACCGCGTATCCTTCTATGCGCGCAGTGCGGAACCGGTGCTGGTGCGTTTCCGCGTGGTCGAGGCGGGATCCTCGCGGCGGAGACCCGTATCCTGGTGCATGGAGCGGAGTGGAAACAGTACGTAGGCATGATGAGCGCCCAGATGGACATCGTGGGCGGGAACTTCACGGTCGAACTGCTGCAGGCAGGCACCATTGATTTCGACTGGTTCTCCTTGATGCCGGAGGACGCCGTGCTGGGCATCTTCCGCAAGGATCTGTTCGAGAAATTGAAGGACTTAAAGCCTGGGTTCATGCGTTTCCCCGGCGGGTGCATCATCGAGGGCAATAATCTGGCCAACCGCTATCAGTGGAAGAAGACCATCGGCCCGCAGGAGCATCGTGTCTACAATTGGAACCGCTGGGCGGTGCACGGTGTACCGAACAAGAACTTCGAGCCGGAATGGGAGTATACCTTTGAAAGCCAGTATTCCCATTACGGGCAGACCTACGGCGTTGGCTATTATGAATATTTCCTGCTGTGCGAGGCCATCGGAGCAAAACCGCTGCCGGTCCTCTCGGTCGGCCTGGCCTGCCAGTATCAGAGCACAGAACTGGTGCCCATCGATGCGCCGGAGTTCCAGGAATTCATCCAGGATGCGCTGGATCTGATCGAGTTCGCCAACGGCGATGTGACGACGGTGTGGGGTGCGAAGCGCGCAGCCATGGGCCATCCGGAACCCTTTGGCATGGATCGGATCGGCATCGGCAACGAGCAGTGGCAGACGGAGTTCCAGGACTTCTACGAGCGCTATGAAGCCTTTGAAAAGGCCATCCACGCGGTATATCCGGAGATGAAGCTCATCGGATCCGCAGGGCCGGACGTGATCACTCCGCGCCACGTAAACGCCTGGAACTGGATCCGCCGCCGCGCCTTCGAGCGGATCGCCGAGACCGGCGCACAGGACTTCACCTACGCGGTGGATGAACACTACTATGTGCCGCCCAGATGGCTGTATGACAACGTACATTTTTACGACGAATATCCGCGGGAAGTCAAAGTCTTCGCGGGTGAGTACGCAGCTCACATCGACGGGCTGGCGCGCCGCTTCAATTCCGAAGAAGCCAACCGCTTCGAAGGTGCTTTGGCGGAAGCCGCGTTCCTGACCGGTGTCGAGCGCAATGCCGACGTGGTGGTCATGGCGTCCTACGCGCCGCTGATCGCACGGGCCGGCTGGGCACAGTGGTCTCCGGATCTGATCTGGTGCAACGGGTCCACGTCTTACGGTACGCCCAGCTACTATGTCCAGAAGCTCTACAGCCTGTACATGGCAGAACAGTCTCTGGGTGTCACGGTCGAAGGTGAAGGCCTCTTCGCTTCACTCACCACAGGGACGCATACCTTCCTGAAAGTGGTCAACAACACGGCGGAGCCGAAAACGGTCAAGGTCGATGGGTTGGAAATGAACGGAGCGGTAGAACGGATCGAGATGGCGTACGCGCTGACCGACCGCAATTCCTTCGCAGAGCCGGAGAAAGTCATCCCTGTACATACCCTGGAGACTGTTTCCGAGGATACCATCACGGTCCGTCCCCATAGTTTTACGATCTTTTGCAAGTGAGAATGAGGCGATCATGAAAAGTGAAATACGAGCTCGCATGAACGACCGGCAAGTCTGGTTGTTCGAGGAGACGATGCAAAGGCTGGATGCACAGTATGATGATACTGTGGGCCTTCTGACACGGACGTTTCGGGCGCGTACCATGCACGACATACGAGGGTCCAGCCATTACGCGCTGGGCCTTTTTGTACGGGATGAAGAGGGCGACCATGCGCGTGCCTGCCGCATCCTGCACAAAGTGCTGGACGCACAGTTTCTAAGCGACCCTTCCGCGGTATTTTATGGAGGGTTCCCTTTTGACGACCGGCAGCCGGAACCGCCGCACGAGCCCTTCCCGGGGGAGCATTTCGATGCTGTGAGCCGGTATGATCTGGAGAAATGGCAGGAGCAGATCCGGGGAAGGTTCCTGAAGAAGCTGGCTGCGGCTGGCTATGAGCGGGAAGAACGCTACCGGATCGAGGACATGTGGCGCCGGTCTTTGGTGGAGACCGTGCCCGTGGTCTGGGGCAATTTCGACGCGAACTGGCCGGATTTCATCGCGACGGAACTGGCCATGATCCTATGCGTCGGCGCGGATCCCGGTCCGGAGCTGACACAGCGCATGGAAGCGGCAGGCCGTGCCGCAGTGGTCAACTCCGTCCGCCGTTGGAAGATGCACGTCATCCCCATGAACACCAATGTGGAACTGATGCACGTTTTCATCTGTGGCTTCTTCGGGGAGTGGCTGAAGGAAAACACATTTCTGGCGGAAGCCCGCGAGGCGGCTCTGGATATCCGCAGACGCTATGAGGAGACCATGAGTTTCGCGGAGTATAACTCAGTGACATATAATTCTGTAGACCTGTCGGCGCTTGCCATGTGGCGGCTGTATCTGAAGGATGAAACGCTTGTCGAGACCGGCTGTTTCCTGGAGGCGAACCTTTGGCGCAACATCGCTCAGATGTACCATCCGGGGCTCAACAATGTCTGCGGCCCATATAGCCGCAATTATGATAATGATATGGCGCTGCATTCCATGATCCCTGCCTTCTTGTACATGGTCTATGGAGAAGAAAAACCCCGGCCGGTCTTCAATGTGGAGACGGCGGGGTATATCGATCTGGCCTTGACAGGGACGCTGATCCCAGCGGATGCGTTGGAGAAGATGCGCACATTCCAGGGACCGCGTCGGGAAACGAAGACCTTCCGCGAACTGATGGAACGCGGCTGTCCTGGGGAGGATACGACGCTCTGCACAGCGACCGCCCGCTTTGAGGAAAACTGGATGGTCGGAGCGATGCAGGGCTCCCGCAATACCAGCGGGCAGCTGCGCAGCCTGGTTGCGTTCTGGAAGCGGCCGGATGGAGCAGTGGACAGCTTGGCACTGCTGCGCCGCATGCCGGGCCGTCAGCCGGGAGAACACCTGTGGACGGTATATTTTGATGGAGAAGTCGGTGAGGATGCTGTCATTATGCGGATCCGACCGGAGGTGGACCGCGATATCGAAGTCTATTTCGACATTATCGGCAAGGATCTGGATCCGGCTATGGTGCAGGAAGAGGCTTGGATATTCCCGGGGATGACTTTCCTGGTAGAAACAGATGCGGGAAAGCCCGAAATCCGCAGAACAGATGCGGGGATGGAGATCGTGTACTATGTGCCGGAAAACAGTCCGGGACTGGAGTTCAGATTGCGATTGCAGACCTCTTGATACATACATGCATTGATAGGCATAAATTCTTTCAGCCTGTGTTTTTTACAATGACACATGCTTTGCAAAGCAAGAGCGTTTGACAGCCTGTGTTTTTGGGATATAGCACATGCAAATCAAGATCATGACCTCGGTCAGCCTGTGAAAATAAATACTCATAAGGGCAAAAGGGCTTTTATATATGGGATTCATGTTGTATCGAGGCCTTAACCAGCTTTTATACACAGGCTGGTCGCATATCATTTATCGATCTGCATGTGCGTCTCTTCAAAATCACATGCTGAGGTAGAATATTCTTAAATCAGCATGTGTGGTGTTGAAAAAACACAGGCAAGAGAATAGTGCCAAAGGAATCAGCATGTGGCAAAAAGGGCAATATAAAAGATCCGACCAAAAGTCGGATCTTTTTCTATAGCATCCCCACTAGAGTCAGCACTCGTTCTGCAAGAAACACCACGATGCAGGCACCCAGGGCGACGCGGATCAGGCTTTGCTCCTTGTAAGCCAGCACCAGCGCGGTGATGAAGCCCAGGATCGCGGAGATCAGATGAGAGGTCGCGAAGAAGATGGCGGGCACGGTCATCGCGGCCAGGCAGGCATAAGGAACATAGTATAAAAAAGAGCGGACAAAGCGGCTGCGGATCTGCCGGCGCATCAGCACGAGGGGCAGCATGCGCACCAGATAGGTGACGACCGCCATCACCAGGATGTAGATATACAGTTCAGGCATCGTCCGGATCCTCCTCTATGGGCTTGAGCCATGCCATCAAGCCTGCGACGACCACCGTCACGATGATGATCACGAAGCCGGAGGACACGGTTTTGAGCAAGGGCAGGAAGTAAAAGAGGCAGGAGAAGACCATCGCCAGAACAATGACCATCAACACTGCGGGATCCGTCTTTGCAGGCGGAATGATGATGGCGATGAACATGCCGTATAACGCCACGCCCAGCGCACTCAGGAGAAAGGCAGGCAGGACGGATCCGGCCAGACCGCCGACCAGCGTGCCCAGCACCCAGCCGGGGATCGCCACGGCCATCGCGCCGTACATAAAAGAAGGTGCCAATGGATCCTTCTGCACCGCGCTGATCCCAAAGATCTCATCGGTCATGCCGAAGGCCATCAGAAAGCGGTGCCACAGCGGGAGCTTGGCGTCCAGTTTCTGCGAGATGGACAGAGACATCAGGGAATAGCGCAGATTGATGATGAACTGGGTCAGGGCCATTTCCCACAGGCTGCCGGAAGTCAGGATGATGGTCAGTCCCGCGAACTGCCCGGCCGACGTGACGTTGGTCAGTGAGATCACAGCCGCTGCGAGCGGGCTGATCCCGCCTTTTACAGCGAGGATGCCAAAGGAGAAAGAAACAGCAAAATAGCCGAGGGCAATGGGGATGCCCCCGGCTATGCCTTTACGGAATGGATTCATGCTTTCTTATCAAATACCTCGGATACCTGCTTCAGAAGTTCGATGACGGGCAGATGCTGCGGGCAGATACCTTCGCAGTGACCGCATTCGATACAATCGGAAGCTTTGCCGTGACCGCCTACGGTCAGGCTGTTTTCATAGTAATAATTGGCGATGCCATCATGGAACACGTTCTTGGCATTGAGGACTGCGAACAGGTCCGGGATCTGGATCTGCATCGGACAGCCGTCCGTGCAGTAATGGCAGGCCGTGCAGGGGATCAGATGCAGGCCACGGAAGACTTCCGTCACCTGTCGGATGGCCTCTTTCTCGGCCTCGTCCAACGGCTGCGGCGGCTGCATGGCGCTCAGGTTGTCCAGCATCTGCTCTTTGCTGCCCATGCCGGAAAGCACCATGGCGATCTGCGGGAAGCTTGCGGCAAAACGCAGGGCATAAGCGGCATTGCTGTAGGTGTGGCCCGTCTGCGCGTTCAGATCATCGAAGATCTCCTGCGCTTCTTCAGGCAGTTTCACCAAGCCGCCGCCCTTGACGGGTTCCATGACGATGATAGGTTTGCCGTGCTTTTCACAAGCCTCGTAGACCAGGCGGCTCTGCACGGTAGCGTCTTCATAATCCACATAGTTGAACTGGATCTGCACCACATCGATCTCCGGATGCTCCGTCAGGATCTTGTCCAGAAATTCGCCGCTGTCGTGGTAGGACAAGCCCATGCGGCGGATCTTGCCCTGCTTTTTCAGGTCAGACAGGATCTCGAAGGCGCGGGTGTTTTCATACTGCGGATAGATGTGCCGGTCGACCGCGTGCATCAGGTAGATGTCGAAATAGTCCACACCGCAGCACTCCAGTTGCTTCTGAAACAAAGGCAGGATGTCCTCCTCCTTGGAGAAGAGCTCGCTCGTCAGCTTGTCGGCCAGGACATAAGACGCCCGTGGGTAACGGCTGGTCAGACACTCTTTGACAGCCAGCTCGCTTTTGCCGCTCAGGTATACATGGGCTGTGTCAAAGTAGTTCAGCCCGGCGGCCATGAAGGCGTCGACCATGCGCTTGGTCTCTTCGATGTCGACCTCTTCGCCCTGCATGGGCAGGCGCATGCAGCCGAAACCGAATCTGCCTTTGATGTTGTCAAGGATAGTAACGTTCATAAAAAATGCCCCCTTTTCCATATTGCATAAACCTCTTTGGGGATGCTCTGCAGATACTGTATCATAAGCCGTCCGAAGGCGTCAAGGCGGAATGGCAATAAAAAGGAGCGGACCTAAAGCCCGCTCCTGAAAGATCAATGTCCCATGGCCTGCCCGCCGCTTTGCCCGGCGGTATGGTCATACTTCTTTTTCAGATCCTCCATATCGTCGCCGGTCTGGATGGGATCCATCGCGTCCAGTTTATGCTTGCGGCCGCGCGCCTCCAGGAAACGATAGGCGATCATGAACGTGTTGTTGTCGAACTTGGTGAAATAGGTGTCGTTGACTTTACGGATGCGTTCCTCCAGGGACAGATGGTTCATGGAGTCTGCATAGCTCCAGACCTGTTCGAAAGCGTGCATGCAGATCTGCTCCTGTTGGGTGATGTCAGAGGAGACTTCCTGCACGTTGAAGGCGTACAGATAGGCGCGCAGGTAGCGGGTCTCGCCCTGGAACCATTCATAGACGGAGTTGTATTTGACCGTCATGGCTTCGACCTCACGCTTCCAGGTCTCGGACATGTAGGAAGAGTTGACGATGCGGTCCATCTGCTCGTCGGTGAGCGCCAGGTTGAACTTCTTGTTGAAGTTGCGGACGATCTTCAGACGTTTGTTGGCCTGATGCGGCAGGATGGAGCTGTGGGTGCGGGCGGTGCCGCTGGTATAGCTGTAGCTGCCCGTGCCGGCCTGCGCCTGACGGTAGCCGGCGGTAGGCTCCTGATACCCATGCGTGTCGTTGTAGGTCTGCTGCTGCTGATTCTGATAGTCGCGCGTCTTCTGCTGGCTTTTGCGGACGAGCCGGTAGATGATGAATCCGATGAAGGCGAGGCCTGCGACACCGGTCAGAGCCGGCATGACGCTGGAGAGCACGGCGGAAGCGATATACAGACCGATCAACAATTTGATGACATCGCTTTTGCGCTGGTCACGCGGAGTCGCGCCGCGCAGCAGGAAAAAGACGATGAAAAATATAAGAAGTGACATATATGTAGGATCCTTTGCTTTATGATGTACTATAGTACCACGATTTGGCTGAAAAATCAATTGACGGGCAAAATTCTCCGCACTATAATTATCTTTGGATTTTTACGGAAAGAGGTTATATGATGACGGGTCCGATCTTCAGTCAGATGGTGCAGCTGTTCTCCATTCTGATCATTGGTTATATACTATGCAAGCGCGACGTCATGAACGCGGATTTCACCAAACGGATGAACAAGATCGTGGTGAACGTCACGCTGCCCGCCTTGATCCTCAGTGCCGTGCTGGGGGCGGAGGGCAGTGACAACGCCCTGGTCTTTTATTTGTTCGGCCTGGCGGTGGTCATGTTCCTGGTCCTTCCGTTCGTGACGCTGGGCGTTGCGAAGCTTATGCGCTTTCCTAAACAGGAAGAAGGCCTGTATGCCTTCATGATGGCCTATTCCAACATCGGTTTCATGGGGTATCCGGTCATCCGGGCGGTCTATGGGGATATCGGAGTGTTCTATACTTCTATCTTCAATATCATGTTCAATGTGTCCGGTTTTACGCTGGGCATCTGGCTGATCCATCGCGGCAGCGGCAGCAAAGCCCCCTTCACCCCGAAAAAACTGCTGTCTCCCGGAATCCTGTTCTCCGCAATGGCGATCGTGTTTTATCTTTTGAAAGTCCGGCTGCCGGATCCGGTATGCGAATTGGTCCGCACCATCGGCAACCTGACGACGCCTCTGGCTATGCTGCTGATCGGCGCCACGCTGGGGCAGATCCCGCTGAAAGAAGTTTTCAACGATTGGCACATGTATCCCTTCACCGTGGTCAAGCAGATCCTGCTGCCGCTTGCGTTGTGGCCGCTGATCCGGCTGGTGACAGCGGATCCCATGATCCGCGGTATCATGCTGGTGCTTATGGCGATGCCGGTGGCCAACACCAGCGTCCTGTTTGCGACCGAATTCGGCCTCACCGAGAAAACGGCGGCGAAGAACGTGTTTTTCACGACCTTGGTATCGATCCTGACGGTACCTCTCGTAGTTATGATCTGTGGAGTATAAGGAGAAGATATGGGTAATACGATGTTTTTCCCTTGGGAACCATCTTTTATTATGGCACTGCAAAGCGTGATGGGGCCGGCACTGACATGGCTGATGTCGTTGATCACCAACTTTGGTGAAGAATTGATCCTCATCATCGTGATGGGCTTCATCTATTGGTGTTATGATAAAGAGTTGGGAAAACGTGCCGGTACCAATATCGTGCTCTGTGTCGTATTGAATCCGCTTTTAAAGAATGTGGTGATGCGGCGCCGGCCGTATATGGATCATCCCGGGATCCGGTGCCTGAAAGCGGCAGATTCCACGGCGGACATCTATGACGTGGCGGCGCAGGGGTATTCTTTCCCGAGTGGCCACGCCATGAATAGTACGACGATCTACGGATCGATCGCCCGGTATGAAAAGTCCGGAAAAGCCCTGCAGATCGGAGCATGCGTACTGACCTTCGTGGTCGGCCTGTCCCGGGTCATGCTGGGCGTGCACTATCCGACGGACGTATTGGTGGGCTGGGCCGTCGGTCTTATGATCATCTTCCTGGTGCCCTGGCTGCAGAAAAAGATCCGCAATCGATGGCTGTTCCATCTCTTGCTGGTCCTGCTGTCCTGTTCCGGCATCTTCTACTGCCATACGAACGATTACTATTCCGCCCTCGGTCTGATGATCGGCTTCTTCCTCGCGATACCGTTCGAGGAACGGTTCGTCCGGTTCAAGAGTGTGGATCTCAATGGTGCGAAGAGCATCCTGTGGTGCTTCCTGCGGATCCTCGGCGGCGGTCTGATCTATTATGTGCTGAACACCGTGCTGAAACTGCCGTTTTCGAAGAGTTTTCTGGAGTCTCAGACGGCCGGCGCCTTCCTGGTGCGGACCATCCGATACAGCATCGTGACTTTCATTGCCATCGGCGTGTATCCTATGATCTTTAAATATGTGGAAAAGGTGAAATCATGAGTAAAACGATCTATCTGGCCGGCGGCTGCTACTGGGGCGTACAGAAGTACGTCGATCAGCTGCCCGGTATCCTGGAAACAGAAGTCGGCTTTGCCAACGGAGGTGCGGTAGCGCCTTCCTATAAGCAGGTCTGTGCCGGAGATACCGGTCATACCGAGACCTGCCGCGTGACCTATGATGAGACGGTGCTCCCGCTGCACGTGCTGCTGCACCTGTTCTTCCGGATCATCGATCCGACGCAGGTCGATCGACAGGGGCATGACGTGGGCTACCAGTACCGCACCGGTATCTTTTATGAAGACGCATCTGACCTGCCTGTCATCACGGAGATGGTGGGATGGCTGGCGACGCAGTATGAAGCGCCTCTGGCCCTGGCGGTGGAGCCCCTTTCCGCCTTCTACCCGGCGGAAGAGGACCATCAGAAGTATCTGGACAAACGGCCCGGCGGCTATTGCCATGTGCCCTTGGAGCAGATCCTTTGGGCACGCACGCTGGATTTAAGAGAATATATCAAGGAGAACCAACTATGAAGATCGGAATCGTTTACACCAGCACGACGCCGGAACTGATCGCGGACGTGAATCGTGTGGTACGTGAGCAGCTGGGGTCGGAGATCGAAGTTTTTGAACAGCAGGATCCGTCGATCCTGGCAGATGTGCGTGCGGCGGGTTATGTGACCGGGGCACCGGCCGCCCGGTTGATCCGCATGTTCATGAACGCGGTTACGGAAGGCTGCGACGCCATCCTGAATGTGTGCTCGTCTGTGGGAGAAGTCGCTGATTGTGCACAGGATGCCGCCAGGTATCTGGGCGTGCCGATCGTCCGGATCGACGAAGACATGTGCCGGGAGGCAGTACGCCGCGGCACCCGCATCGGGGTGATGGCCACGCTGCCGACGACCTTGGCTCCGACCTGTGGGACGGTGCGCCGTGTGGCCCGGGAGATGGGCAAGGCCGTGGAGATCACTGAGTGTCTGGTAGATGGCGCTTTTGGCCTGAACCAGGAGGAATTCCGTGAGCGGATGCTTGCCTGCGCAGAGCAGATCAAGGACCAGGTCGATGTGATCGTATTCGCGCAGGGCAGCATGGCCTATTGTGAGGCTTATATCGCGGAGAAGACCGGTAAAGTCGTGCTTTCCAGCCCGCGCTTCGGAGCTGCGGCGTTGAAAGAAGCTTTAGTCAAAAAAGGGCTGATCGCATGAGTGACCAGCATAAAGTTCTGATATCTGTGGCACCGGTCAGTGCGGTGCCGCACAAGATCGATCCGCAGGCGATCGCCGAAGACGTATTCCAGTGCTATCAGGCCGGCGCGGCCATGGTCCACCTGCACGTCAGGGATGAAAACGGCGCTCTGACCCCGGATTTCTCGCTGCTGGCGGAAACCATCCGCCGTATCCGGGCCTTGTGTGATATCATCATCGAAGTATCCACCGGCGGTGTTTCCGAACTGACCATCGAAGAACGCTGCGTGCCCTGCCATGAAGATTTGGTGGAAGCTGTCAGCCTGAACGTCGGCTCGGTGAACCTGGGGCAGGCGGTCTACCGCAACCCCATCCGGGAAGTGGAGTACTGTGTACAAAGCCTGCTGGATGGCGGAAAAGTGCCGGAGATCGAAGTTTTCGAGCTGGGCATGATCCACACGGTGCGCCAGCTGCAGGAAAAGTTTGGTCTTAAAGATCCGTTGCTGTTCGCGCTGGTCTTCGGCCATGAGGGCGAGATGCCGGCGACGAAAGCGGCCTTGGATCACATGCTGAGCTTCCTGAACGTTACGTTCGCTGACGATGCGCCTTTATGGGGTTACACCCAGTCGGCCCGTAAAGATTGGGACATGATGCGCTACGCGCTGGAATTGGGAGCGGACTCGGTGCGCGTCGGCTTTGAGGATTCGGACTATCTGGATCCGGAGACTCGCGTGGATACCAACGCGCCGATCGTGGCGCGCGCGGCGGAGCTGGTCCGTGAGACCGGCGGCCGGCCCATGACACCGTCAGAAGCAAGAGCTTTGATCGGTATTTACTGAATAAACAAATCAGGGAGCGTGAAACGAGTCGATCGTTTGCACACTCCCTTTTAATTTCTGCTTTGGAGGAGCTTGATAATACCCAGAAGCAGAAAAACAGACAGTTGTTTATGACTGAACATACGCAATACCTACATAACTGGTCAAATCATAACCCAATGTAGGTATATTAAGGTGTCCGTATCAGGACAGATACCCACATGGTTGGGCAAAAAAATGAAAAATGTGGGTAGGTTAGGCCGCTCATTGAAGGATCGATACCCACATTGTTGGCCAAATAGTGACAATATGTGGGTATGGGGAGGCTCTGGTTCAAGGTCTGATACCCACACAACTAGCCAAATCATAACAATATGTGGGTGTGTTAGGATGTTCATACATGAGCTGATACCCACAGAACGGGCTAAATAATAACAAAATGTGGGTAAAGGAGGAAGCCTTGGTCGATATAATAGTTTGTAGGCCGGTATTTCAATACAATTCCTTCAACCGTTCAATGATCAGATCGTAATTTTCCTTCTTATGCGGGAAGAGACAATGGCTGCAGTCCTTGATCCCATTTTCCAACACAGTGAAATCACCGCCGCACTTTACGCCCAAAGCGTACAGAGGACAGTAGCAGAACAGACAGTTGAAATTCTCTGGGTCTGCCCCTGTGTGACAGGGGAAGAACTCACAAGCGGTGTGTTGAAAAAAAGCGTAATGACGATCCATGGATATCCTCCCGTGTTAACAAGCCCCCGGCAGTTATGACCGGGGGCTTGTTGTATTTTGACTTCAGATCTGAAGCAGCGCGACGGCTACATCGTTGACGTTGGTGCCCGTGGGCCCGGTCATGATCAGACCGCCGACTTTCTGCAGCGCGTGATACGCATCGTTGTCCTGCAGGACACTGTCGATCGTAAGTCCAAGAGCACTCAATTCTTT
>JAFVHC010000258.1 GCA_017474705.1 Bacillota bacterium | reverse complement strand
CCGTGAACTCTACCAGCAGAAAGCGCAGGATGTACATCCCCGTGAAATACCGGGGCGCGCCTTCCCATACCGGGATATCCACACCGCCCCGCATAAACAGCAGGCAGACGGTGATCACGACCGCCGGAAGGATCGCCATCAGCAGGCCGCTGACGTAATTGCTCACGAACAGGCTGGCACGGGAAAACGGCATGGCGTGCATGACGCCCGAAGAATTGGTCCTGTGCAGATACCCGAAGCAGGCCAGCGCCAATGCCGCGGGCAGCAGGATATTCAGCAGGATGGGCGCGGGGTTGATATGGGTGAGGATGGATTTCATCACCCCGTAGCTGTAGCCGCCCGCGCCTTTGGAGATCATCAGCGCGAACGGGCCGCAGATCAGCCAGAACGCGAGGCCGCCCGCCATGATGGGCCAGAACCGTTTGAAGTTTTCCTTCATGAGAGTGAAGTTAAGCAAGGATGCTCTTGATGTCATCGTTCTCACCTCCCATCTCGAAGATAAAGACCTCTTCCAGGGACAGCGGCAGCATGTCGAAGATGATGGGATCCGCCGCGTACACGGCTCTCTCCACGTCCTCTCTAGCGCCCCGGATGATCAGGTGCTCGATGCTGCCCGACTTCTCGCGGTGCACGACGTTCAGGCCCTTGAAGGCCTTTTCCGCGTCCTCCGCGCTGTGGAACGCCGCCTGCACCTTGTGGATGTCGGACTTCAGCTCGTCCAGATCGCGTTCGATCTTCATCTCGCCCCCCGACAGGATGCCGATGGAATCGCAGATCCCTTCCATTTCTTTCAGGTTATGGGAGCTGACGAGCACGGTCATGCCGCGTTCCGCCACGTCGTCCACCACGTATTTCCAGACCTTTTTGCGCACGATCGGGTCCAGGCCGTCGATCGGTTCGTCCAGGATCAGGAAATCCGGCATGCAGCTCATCGTCAGGATGAACTGCGCCTGTTTCTGCATGCCCTTGGAGAACTTGCTCAGTCTGCCTCTTTCCGGCAGAGTGAAATCGTCCAGCATCGCCTCGTAGCGGCTGGAGCTCCAGCGCGGATACAGGCCCTGATAGAAAGCGCTCATGCTCTTCAGGCTGTAGGACCCGAAGAAGAACAGTTCGTCGGGGATATATCCCAGCCTCTGTTTGATCTCGATATGGTCGTAAACGTCCTGCCCGTCCATCTGCACAGTGCCGCTGTCGGCTTTCAGTATGCCGGTCAGATGGCGGATCAGCGTCGTCTTGCCGCTTCCGTTCACGCCGATCAGACCGTAGATGGAACCCTTTTCCACGTTTACGTTCAGATTGTTCAGCGCTTCGAAATCGTCGAATTTCTTGCATAATCCTCTTACGTTGATCATCCCTCTACCCCCTTTCTGCAGGCGATCTCCTCGAGTCTGGCGCGGATCTCGTCGTCCGCGACCCCCAGATAGCGCAGCTGCTTTACGTTGTCTTCGATGGCTTCGTAAATGGCTGCGGCCTTGCTCATATCCGGCGCCTCCGGTTTTTCCGACACGAAACAGCCCAGGCCGGACACGGTGTAGATATACCGGTCGGCTTCCAGCTGGCGGTAGGCCTTCTGGATGGTGTTCGGGTTGACGGTCAGAGTCCGGGACAGTTCGCGGACGGAAGGCAGTTTGTCACCTGCATGAAGGACGCCGCGGGTTATCAGCTCTTTAAAACCGTCGATCACCTGTTCGTAGATCGATTTGCGGCTTTTCAGATCCAGCTGTATCATCTGCGTACCTCCCTTGACGTATTAACTGTACTACTTCACATAGTACGGTGTCAAGTACAAAAAGCAAAAGCTCCGAAGCCGTAACTTCGGAGCTGTTGCTGTGTGTATTCAACGGCAACAGGGTTGGAGCTGTTGCTCTGACAAAATTATAGCCTTTGATTCTGCCGGTTGTCAACGGAAGTTTGGGGTATCAACAAAACAATTTCGTAAATAATTGTT
>JAFVHC010000024.1 GCA_017474705.1 Bacillota bacterium | reverse complement strand
GCCCGGTCAACTGGGGACATTGCGGCATAAGTTTAGGGGATAGCCGTGTGATTCATGCGTGGGACATGGTTCGAATCGATGACTATGTGGCAATCGAAAAGTTGACGGCATTGAACGGAGATCATCCAAAATACCTGGGCTGGGTCGCGCTCGAACGCGTACTGGATCAAAAACCGAGAATGTAATTTCACAAATGGGAACTTAGCGGGCAAAAGAGAAGGATCGCGAATCATATGAAGCACGAAAAAATCAGAGGAGTTCACTAATATGAGAGTAATCATCATAAACGGGCCTATGGGGGTCGGGAAAACAGTAACAGGAAGAATCATTGCTGATAAAAATCCCGGGACCGCTTTCATTGACGGTGATTGGTGTATGGACATCCATCCTTTTGTCGGGAATCGTGAAACAAAAGCTATGGCAATCGACAATATTCTGCATATGATCGGCAACTATCAGAAATGCAGCGAATGCAGAATGGTCGTGCTTGTGTGGCTGATGGATGATCAATGGGTCCTCCGGCGTATCCGGGATGGACTTTCTGCTTTACGGGCAGAAGTAAAAAACATCACTCTAGTATGTGAAAGAGAAGTATTGATCAAACGCTGGAGGAACGATCACAATTGCGAATGGAGGACGGAACAATGGCTTGAAGTCAGCCTGGCTTCATTGCAGTACTTCTCATCCATGAAAGACGTCATTGATACCAGTGAATTGACTGTTGAGCAAATTGCTGAATTGATCATGAGTGAATGACTCCCATAACCATATGCTTTCCCAGGTACTAATGTCTCGGAAAATCCGGATTTGAATGCAAAGTACAAACTTTGTAGATAAGGGCACGATTTATGAAAGACAAGTATTATGAACAGGCCGTAACCTGTGTAAGAGACACGGTTCTTCCGGCACAGATCAAGTTGTATGAGTCCTGTGGTGGTGATCTTGATACAATCTACGGCGAAGCAATGAATGGAAACGGATATTCTGGAAAAGTGATCAAGCCCGGACATGTCTATGAACTTGGATACGAGAAATGCACCTGTCCCAAAGTACAGTCTGGCCAAGTTACTGATCCGGATCAGTGTAATTGCAGCAGACAAAGCATTTTGTATATTTTAAATTGCCTGGAACCCAATAGTATGTTTGAGGTTGAGATCCTGGAAACAATATTGCGCGGAGCAGAACATTGTAGATTTCTGATCACGAAGTATTGAAGGACCAGACGGACAAGCTCCCGGACATTGGTAATAAACCAAAATCCGGGAGCTATCTTTATTCCTTATTCCAGTAATCGATCCTGCTGTTGGAACAGACGGACTGCCGCCTGGACGTGTTCCGGCTGCAGTCCGCCGTTTTGTGTGTAGAACTGCGTGCGGATCCAATTGGCACGAGAACCCTTCTCACGAATGCCGCTGATGGTGAAATCAGGGAACTTTTCATCATCCAGGACGATGAAGGACCGGCAGCCGGTCGTTTTAGCGTAGCGGCGGATCTCCGAGCCGCGGTGGATGCCGGACAGACCGGGGATCTTATCATGGATCTCGACGCCGCCCGAAGTGAGGCTGTTGGAGAGATACTTTCCATCAAGTCCGCAGTTTTCATAATCCGGCTCCCACTCATTGCGCCAGGTGGAAGTGAGGACGATCCGGGCACCTGTCTGGTCCTTGATCTCCTTGAGCAGCTGCACTTTGGCGGGATCGATCCCGATCATACCGTTGTTGGACCGTTCGCGGGTGGCGATGTTGTTCAGCACACCGTCGATGTCCAGAAAAATCATACGTTCATTCATCATGCCTTCCTCCCTCATGTGGTTGTGATACCCTGATTGTAGAGGAATCAGTGCGGCATATCTGCTACCGCCGGTAGCATTTTCAAGAGGGATTCCTATGATTCCCAGTAGACTCCGTAATGTGCCTTGATGGGCCGATCTTTACAGAATTCATTGTAATCCCCATCCAGACCCTGGGCTTTGACGCGGTCCACCTGCTCCGGATGAGACAGTGGGTAGCAGATCTCGAAATCATCCATGAAGTGCGGCGCCATCTGCTCGATACCCGAACGCACTTCCGGTGTCAGATCATGGGCCTCGATGCGGACACCCTTGCTGACGACCATGAAGTCGATGACCTTGGATAAGAAGTATTGGACCGTCGAAGCAAAGGACGGGCCTTTGCTCAAATCTTTCTGGAAATGCGGGTCGGCGATGCGATCGAACAAGGTCATGACGCCGGTGAAGGGGTAGTAGGAGAAGGTGTAACGATCGTCGACGGCCGTCTTTACACTGTCATTGAATTCGCTGAAGTTGACCTCGCGTCGCGGCACTGAACCCTGGACCATTCCGATCATGGAACGAGACAGGCCAAAGGGATTGCAGTCATCCATGAGATCAAGCACGGTGGCGCCGACATCACGGTTCCCGCAGAGGATGTCAGAACGGCTACCCGGCTCCAGTCCCGGTGCGTTCGCGATGATCATGGGGATGAACAACTGCGGCGTGTACGGCCAGGGACCCTTGGTATCTACGCCCAGATCGAATTCCATGCTGCCATGGTCGGCGGTGAAAATGATCGTGGTATCTTCATATTGCCCAGTGGCTTTCAAGGTGGATATGATCCGGCCGACCAGGTCGTCGATCTCACAGATCATTTCGCAGTAAGCCAGGCGTTCTTTGCGCCGCAGCTCTTGCACTTGCTTTGCACCTTCCGGGTCCAGCTCCGGGGAAAGGGCAGGTGTCGGATTGATGAAAGCGTGGCGGTACTGCTCCACGGATGGAATGTCGGTGCGGGTCTGGGTCCAGGGCTCCGGGACCTTGTCCAGGTCGATGCGGCCGCGCATCTCTTTGGGGGGCAGATAGGGCCCGTGGGGCTCCAGGAAGCCGCAGTACAGGAAGAATGGCCGGTCTTTGGGCATTTCCAGGAACCGGCAGGCCTGGTCGCAAGCCCAACGGTCATAGTGCTCCGGTTCGGTATATTTGAATTGCAGGCCATCAGCCATGTAAGATGTCGTGGCCTCGGAATGCTTTTCTTTCAACAAGGTCAGATGTTCGTTGTTCCTGCCATCGATCAGCGGATGGAAGTACTGATATCCGATGGTGTTTCCGCGTGGGGCATGGTCATAACAGCCCACGGCGGCGGTCAGGACACCCAGTTGGTTCAATCGCTCCGGCAGGTAGGTGATGCCTTCTTTGACGGGGATATCGTTGGTCCAGGCACCGTGCGCGGAGACAGGAAGCCCGGTCATGATGGAGGCGCGGGCCGGTGCACAGACCGTGGAAGCGGTGATGGCATTCGTGTAGACGCAGCCGTCTGTGGCCAAAGCAGCCAGGTTAGGCATGGAGATATGATCAGCGCCGTAGCAGGGCAGGTAGTCCGGTCGCAGCTGATCACAGACGATCAGGATCACATTACGCATGGAAGCATCTCCTTGCTATTACATTATGTTATAGAAAAAGACTGAATCGGCATTGTACTTTTTCCTTGTCTTATCATATTATAGAATCAAGAAAAAAACAAGGAGGACACGATCGATGGAATATACGACATTAAACACGGGAGCGCAGATCCCAAAGATAGGGTTTGGTGTATTTCAGATCCCGGATGCTGAGGAATGCAAGCGTGTAGTGCTTGATGCGATCAAAACGGGATACCGACTGATCGATACCGCGGCCAGTTATGGCAATGAAGAAGCTGTCGGCGCCGCGATCCGGGAGGCGATCGATCAAGGCATCGTCACACGTGAGGAACTGTTTATCACCACGAAGCTCTGGGTCACCGATGCCAGCTATGAGAAAGCTAAAACTGCGATCCGTCGTTCCTTGGATAAACTCGGCCTGGACTACCTGGATCTGTATCTGGAGCATCAGCCTATGGGGGATTATTTCGGCGCATGGCATGCGATGGAAGAAGCCTATAAAGAAGGCATTTTGAAGGCCATCGGGGTCTGCAACTTCTTTCCGTCGATACTGGTCAATTTCTGTGAAAACGTAGAGATCAAACCCGCGGTCAATCAGGTGGAACTCCACCCCTTCTTCGCGCAGCCTGAAGCATTGGAGATCATGAAGGAATATGGTGTCATCCCAGAAGCCTGGGCACCCCTCGCTGAAGGGAAGCACGGGATCTTCACGGATCCCATGCTCACCGCGATCGGTGCAAAGTATGGGAAAAGCGCGGCACAGGTCGTCCTGCGTTGGAATGTACAGCGCGGCGTGATCATCATTCCGAAATCCACGCATGTGGAACGCATGCAGCAGAACATCGATGTGCTGGATTTTGAACTGACAGATGAGGAAATGGCAAAGATCAGCGCATTATCATTGGATCACAGCGAGATCATCGATCATTTTGACCCGAAACTGGTACAGTTCCTGAACCGCAGAGTTTTGAACTAAAAAATAGAAAAGAGAAAGCCCATGAAAGAGATCATTCTTGAACAGTCTCAGAGATTCTGGAAAGCTTTAGAAGCGGCAGATACGGCCGGAATGCGGGCAGTATGCGATCCGGATTGCTTTTTCGTGCACATTGGGGCGAATTGCGGGTTGGATGAAGAAATGGCTGCATTTGAACGAAAGATCTTTCAGCCGACAGTGATCGCGATCCACGGTCAGGAAGTCAAAGAGTGGGGTGATACCGCCATCTGTTTGACGGATGTAGATTACAGCCTGCTGCTTGGCGGACATGAGACAACGCATCATTTTATGACGACTGAAGTGTTCCAGAACAGGGATGGAGCATGGAAACTGATCCAGTTTACATTTACGGCGCTCGTTCACTAAGAAAAGGAGGTTTTCTATGAAAACATGGATTATCACCGGCGCGAGTGCCGGCGGTATTGGAGAAGGGATCGCACGGGCCGTGCTTTCCAATGGTGACAACGCTGTCATTACGGCCCGGAGCATGGAGAAACTGGAAGCGATCGCGGCGGAGTATCCGCAGACCTGCCTGGCTGTTACTTTGGACATGGCCGATCGTGCGCAGATGAAGAACGTGGTGGCCCAGGCCATCGAGAAGTTCGGCTCCATCGATGTGCTGGTCAATAATGCCGGTCATGGCTATCGCTCTTCCGTTGAAGAAGGCGAAGAGGCCGCGATCCGTGAACTGTATGAGACGAACCTCTTTGGCCCGATCTGGCTGATCAAGGAAGTGCTGCCCTACTTGCGCGCACAAGGTTCCGGTGTTATCATGAACACGACCAGTATCGCGGCGGAGCGGTCCGCCATCGGCTCCGGCTATTATGCTTCCTCCAAGGCGGCGCTGGATCTGCTGACCGATGGCTTGTGCAAGGAACTGGCCCCCTTAGGCATTCGTGTCATGGTCATCGAGCCGGGTTCCTTCCGCACTCACTTCTATGACGAAGCGCTCAAGAGCGCCCCGCTTACGATCGATGCCTATAAGGATTCCACCTGGAAAAACGCGAACGCGGTCAACAAGCGTCTGCAGCCGGGCGATCCGATGAAGGCCGGCGCGCTGGTCTATCAGATGGCATATGCGGAAGAGGCACCGTTCCGTCTGCTGCTGGGTGCCGACGCGGTGAACGCGGTGGTCACCACTGCCAAAGGCCGGATCGACGAAGCAGAAAAGTTTGCGGATCTGTCCTCCGGGACCGTATATTGAACGAAAGGAGAAAGGATCATGAGAAAAGATCTTGGAAATCTTGGGGCTGTTTATCCGATGCCCGTATTGATCGTCGCTGCCTACGATGAAAACGGCGTACCCTGTGCCATGAACGCGGCCTGGGGCATGATCTGCGGTTATCATGAGATCGCACTGTTCATTGATGAGGAGCACAAAACGACGCAGAACATCCGCGCCACCAAGGCCTTCACAGTCAGCCTGGCGGATCAGGATCACTTGGCGGAGGCGGATTATCTCGGCATCGCGACCGGCAACAAGACGCCGGATAAGTTTGCGAAGAGCGGACTGACGGCCACCAAGAGCGAAAAGGTGAACGCTCCGATCATCGAAGAATTCCCCGTCTGCATGGAGTGTGAACTGGCGGAGATCGTCGAGACGGAGAACGTACATGCCGTGATCGGCCGCATCATCAACACGAGCGTCGATGAGAAAGTCCTGAACGAGAACGGTAAGGTCGAGATCAGCAAATTGAATGCTCTGATCTTCGATCAGTTCCAGGCTGGCTACTATGTGACCGGCGCGCAGGCAGGACAGGCATGGCGCGACGGACGCAAACTGCTGGGAGAATAAAAGAGAAAAAGCGAAAAAAGGCTCAGACAGACCGGAAGATGGCCTGTTTGAGCCTTTTATGCTTCTAAATATTTACGATTCTTTTTCTTTGCGCACAGGTAGAACCGGATCTCGGCCTCCGGATCCAGGATGGGGACTGCAGTACGGTTTTCTGCGGCATTGGAAAACTGTATCGTCAGATTGGTGGAAAAACAGGGCAGCTGCGAAGCTGAGATCAGGTCGTTGAATGCGGCGCGGTCATGCTGGACGATAAAGTGGATCTGCTGCATTTTCTCATCATGGAGCTTCTGCCAGATGCCAAGATGCGCATAGACCAGCATCGTGATCCCGTCGAGATCGGACAAGTACAGTCCGCTTTTGGAAGCCAAAGGATGGTGCTTGGGCAACAGAATGGACAGAGATTCCGCGACGTAAGGCCGGCAGATCAGCCCGGCCTCATCCACGGGATGATCCAGAATGGCGATCTGACAGACGTCCTTTTTCAGGTCGTCCAACAAACTGTTTTCCTTCAAATATGTAGACAGAGTCATGCCGGGAAAACGGCCCGAGATCTCCGGCGTCAACTGCCAGAGCGGACCAGGAGCGCAGGAGCCGATGGTGATGGTCGTCAGGCTTCTTTTATAATCTTCCATGCGCTGTTCCATTTCATCGGCGACGGAAAGCACGGCCTTGGCATGTGCGACCGCCAGGAGCCCGGCTTCGTTCAGTTCCACGCGATTTTTACCGCGGTCGAACAAGGAAAGGCCCAGGGATGCTTCGAGCCGCTGCATGGAGCGGGACAGAGCAGGCTGCGAGAGATGCAGCCGCTCAGCAGCGGCGGACATGGTTCCTTCTTCCGCGATGACGGTCAGGTATTCCAGGTGTTGTAATTCCAGCATAGGTCGATCCCTCCTGCTGCTATACTATCATGGTATGCCAAAAGAGGCAAGAAACTTTGACAAACCACAGGCTTTTTCCTATAATACAAAGTAGAAAAAGGGGAGGTTCCGATCATGAACATATTGGTATTGAACGGTTCGCCGTCCGGGGAGAACAGCATCACTTTATACACGGTACACTACATCGAGCAGAAGTTCCCGGACTGCACCTTTGAAACGCTCCACGTGGGACAGCAGATCCGCAGGCTGGAGCAAGATCCGGCGTCCTATCTGCCGCAGTTGGAGAGAGCAGATCTGCTTTTGTTCACCTATCCGGTGTACACGTTCCTGGTGCCTTCGCAGCTGCACCGGTTCATCGAACTGATGAAAGCGTCGGGCCTGGACCTGTCCGGCAAATGGGCGGCGCAGATCACCACATCCAAGCATTTTTATGATGTGACGGCGCATAAGTTCATCGAAGAGAACTGTAAGGACCTGGGTCTGAAGTACATCGGCGGCCTTTCCGCGGACATGGAAGACCTGCTGACCAAGAAAGGCCGCAAGGAAGCCTATGCGTTCTTCCATTTCGTGCGCTGGAATATGATCAAGGAAGGCCGCAGGATGCCCGCGCATCAGAAGGGTAAAGTGGTCATCGTGACAGACTCAGATGGCCTGCAGGAAAGCCCATTGCAGAACATGATCGCAGCGTTTCGCGCTGTACTGCCGATCGAAACGACGGTCGTCGACCTGCACGAGTTCCCCTTCGCGGGCGGCTGTCTGGGGTGCTTCAACTGTGCGGCAGACGGCACCTGCATCTATAAAGATGGGTTCGACACGTACCTGCGCGAACATATCCAGTCGGCGGACGCCATCGTCTACGCGTACACGATCCGGGACCATTCCATGGGGTACCGCTTCAAGCTGTACGACGACCGGCAGTTCTGCAACGGCCATCGGACCGTCACCATGGGCAAACCCGTGGGATATTTGGTGGAAGGAGCGCTGGAGCAGGAGCCGAACCTGCAGATGCTGATGGAAGCCCGCGCCGAGGTCGGCGGCAATTTCCTGGCCGGCATCGCGAACGAGCCGGAAGAGATCCTGCCCCTGGCGGAGACTTTGGCCTACGCCCTGCGGCATCATTACACACAGCCGGCGAACTTCTACGGCGTCGGCGGCATGAAGATCTTCCGGGATCTGATCTACCAGATGCAAGGCCTGATGCAGGCGGACCACCAATTTTACAAGAAGCACGGGTTTTATGACGATTACCCGCAGAAGCACAAGGTAAAGATCGCCGCCATGTACCTGGTGGGCGGCATGATGCGCAATAAGAAACTAAAGAAAAAGATCGGCGGGAACATGACACAGGGCATGATCATGCCGTATCAGAACGTGATCAAGAAGAAGTAAAGGAGCAGCCATGAACTATCGTACTTTAGGACGGACCGGACTCAAGGTCGGCGAGATCGGCCTGGGCAGCGAAGCATTCGTCAATCATTCCACGGAATACGGTGTGGATCTGATCGAGAAGGCGCTGAAAGCCGGTGTCAACTATTTCGACTTGTACAACCCTGAGCCATACATCCGTGACGCGTTCGGCATTGCGATGCAGGGCCGCAGAGAGCAGTTCATCATGCAGGCGCATATGTGCTCAGCCTGGCTCGACGGGCAGTACAAACGCACCCGCAAAATGCCGGAGGTCGAAGCGGCGTTCGCGGATCTTTTGACACGCCTGCAGACGGACTACATCGACGTCGGGATGATCCACTATGTGGATGAGCAGAAGGACTTCGATCAGGTCTTCCATGGGCCGGTCATCGAGTTCGCGAAGGCGCAGAAAGAGGCGGGACACATCCGCTTCCTGGGCATGAGCACCCACAACCCCAAAGTTGCGATCGAAGCGGTCAAGACGGGGCTGATCGATGTCATCATGTTCAGTATCAACCCGGCGTACGACATCCTGCCGCCGAACGAAGATGTCAATACCTTGTTCGAGAAAGAGACCTATGAGGCCCCGGATGTCCTGTCCAGTACGGACCCGGTGCGACAGGAGCTCTACAGCCTGTGCGAGAGTCAAGGCGTGGCGTTGACCGTCATGAAACCCTATGGCGGCGGAGCGCTGCTGAATGCCGGCGAGTCACCCTTCGGTGTGGCCATGAGCGTGACCCAGTGCCTGCATTACTGCCTGACCCGCCCCGGCGTCAAGGTCGTCATGAGCGGTGCCCGCAGTGAAGAAGAGCTGATGCAGGCGGTGGCCTACTGCGATGCTCCGGAAGAGGAGAGGGACTACGCGCAGTTGCTGGCCGGCTGCCCGGCCCATCCGTTCACGGACAAATGCATGTACTGCGGCCACTGCGCGCCTTGCACCGTCGGTATCGATATCGCTACGGTCAACAAGTTCGCGGATCTGTGCGAAGCCCAGGGCTTCGTGCCGGAAACGCTGCGGGAGCATTATGATGCACTTGCGGTCCATGCGAGCGACTGCATCCAGTGCGGTGCCTGCGAGACCCGCTGTCCCTTCGGTGTGCACATCATCGAGCATATGAGCAAAGCTGAAGGCATCTTCGGCGCATAAAGAGAGGTAGTATCATGTCATTTGCAGAACACAGACAGCGGCTGTACAACTCGCTTGAGGACAACAGCCTGGTCATTTCCTATGCCGGCATCCCGATCCATACGAACGAGGATGATTACTATGATTTCGAGGTCAACAGCCAGTACTTCTATCTGACGGGGCTGCAGCGGGAAAGCACCGCATTCGTAGCCTATAAGACGGCGGAGAAAACAACGGAAGTGTTGTTCATCGAGGAGCCGAACCCGCGTTTCGAGCGCTGGACCGGCAAGATGCCCACAAAAGAAGAGGTCAGCGCGATCTCCGGCATCGAGGACGTCCGCTACACGGACAGCCTGGAAGGGGCCATCGGCGGCTATTTGAGCCGGTTCCGGGTGGAGTATGCGTACTTTGACCTGTACCGCTGCCAGATGAGTGATCTGCCGGATTACAACGTCGTCATGGCGGAGCGCTTTGAAAAGATCTATCCGCATGTGGTACTCAAGGACCTGCACACGGCCTGCGTCCCGCTGCGGGAGCAGAAGGATGCGGACGAGATCGAAAAGGTCAGAAAAGCACTGGACATCACCCGACAAGGGCTGGAATTCGTCATGAAGAACCTGAAGCCCGGCATGATGGAGTATCAGGTGCAGGCGGATTTCGAATACACCTGCAGACGGCTCGGCGCGAAGAAACAGGCGTTTCCGACCATCGCCGGGTCGGGCATCAACGGGTGCATGATGCACTATGGCACGAACCATTGTGAAGTCCAGGACGGAACGCTGATCCTGCTGGATCTCGGCGCGAAGTATGAGAATTACTGCAGCGATATCACACGGACCTATCCGGCAAACGGCAAATTCACTCCCAGACAGCGGGAAGTTTATGAACTGGTCCTGAAGGCAAATCAGCGGTCGCTGCGGCGGCCAAGCCCGGGATCACCACGCGCGATCTGAACGACGTGGCGAAAAATGTGCTGGGAGAAGGTCTGGTCGCCATGGGACTGATCGAGGACGCAGCCGAGGTCGGCAAGTACTACATGCATGGCGTCAGCCATCCGATCGGTATCGACGTGCATGACATCTCCCTTGCGGGGGACGTACTGCAGCCCGGCTGGATCATCAGCAATGAACCCGGTCTGTACATCGACGAAGAAGCCATCGGCATCCGGATCGAGGACGACCTGCTGATTACGGAAGATGGGTGCGAGGTGCTGTCGAAAGATATCATCAAGGATCCGGACGAGATCGAAGCTTTTATGGCAGAGAAATGAGACATAAGGAGACCGCGCATTTGCTCGGTCTCTTTCCATTGTATTAGATAATGCACTGCCGGTTTTCTGCGAAAATTGTTGTATTTTAGCGGCATTTCATGCACATAGCTGCCTTTTTCGAAAAAGGGCATGTATCAGGCAAGCATCTATTGACTGCTTTTCATGCTTTGTTATAAGAAGAATGCAAAAGGGCATGTATGAAGCGGTGGCTATGACCGCCGTTATACATGTCCTTTTCTATTAAATCATCAATAAGGTGGGTATCTGCCCAAATGGAAACGCCTCATGATACATGCCTTTTGCCATAAAAAACGCCTAAGAGTGGGAATGGAGCATATTTTACCTGAAATCAATACATGCTCATAGCCGAGTTTTTTGTTGGTGGGCATGAATTCTCTCCAATGAGTCGGATTTCAGGCAAGGTTCATGAATGAAAGACGCTAAAAAAGGAATGTGCTACTGCACATTCCTTTTTTTCATTGTTTTATACCAGCACGGTACCTTCTAGACGAATGTCATCGCTGGCGGCGGCCACGTAAAGCTTGCGGTCGCCCTTGACGCGGATCCACTTGTCTTTCGTACCGTCGCTGCGGCTGATCAAAGTCTGCGCGGGATCCCAACTGCAGAACATGCGCGGATCGATCGTTATGGAAGCTTCACGCGTTTCGCCGGGCTGGATGTTCTTCAGACGGGTGTAGCCGATCAGCTGCTTCTCGGCGATCTGCATGTACACGGGGACCGGAGCCTTGCCCAGATAGATCTGGCAGATCTCATCGCCGGCTCTGTCACCGGTGTTGGTCACATTGAAGCGGACCTCGAAGGTCGGGCCGAAATCCGGGTCCGCAGGAGCTTCGCAGATCTCCAGATCACTGTATGCATAGGTAGTGTAGGACAGGCCATGGCCGAAGGCATACAGCGGCTTGACGCCTTCTTTGTCGTAATAACGGTAGCCGTTGAAGATACCTTCGCCGAAGCGGATCTCATAATTGCCGGGAGCGGTCTCCACACCGCCGCCGCGCTCCAGAAGATGCTCGGGTGTGTCGGTGATCGGCGTATCCTTGGTCTGTGCCGGCCAGGACTGGGACAGTTTGCCGGAAGGATTGATCTCGCCGGTCAGGATCTTCGCGACGATGCGGGCACCTTCCTGTCCCGGATGATAGGCGGTCAGGATGGCGTCGGCCTTATCTTCCCAGTCGCCCAAAGCACGGGCGTTGGAGACCTGTACGATCACGACGACCTTAGCACCTGGTTTCTTCGCGGCCAGGACGCCGTCCAACAGCTGACGCTGTTCTCCTGTCAGTTCGATAGGCTGTTCCTCATTGACGGTGCCGAAGCGGAATTCGCGCATGACCCTATCGCATGCATAGTAGATGATCGTATCGGCTGCTGCAGCTGCCGCCAGGGCGTCTTCATAATTCTTCTTCTGGAAGGATGGCGTCTGCCAGGCGATGCGGATCTGCAGGTCCTTGTTGCGCACACATTGACGGGCGTGGACCAGGACCGGGTAGGCCTTTCCGGCTTCCAGCGTAAGCTTCTTGCCGGTGATGCCCATGCCTTCACGCGTGCAGATCAGGGACTCCCAGGGCCACTGTGCCCATTCGCGCATGGCGCTGCGGCCGGCCTGCTGCCAGCCATCCTCGGTCCGGATGAAGAAACTGCCCATACCGCCGATGCATTCCAGCAGCAGCATGTACTCGCCGGTCTCCGGGACTTTCAGGAAGCCCTTCCAGGTGAACGCTTCCTGATCGACGAAAGCGGTGCCATTCGGACCATTCTGATAGGTCTTGTTCAGAGAACCATCCTCGTTCGTGCCAACGGTGAAATCGATCTGCGGATCGACGCAGCAGAACGATCCCAGCACTTCGGGATCCAGTTTCTTTTCACCGGCATCGTTGTAGCTGGTCATGCCGGTATCGATCGGCACGCCGTCCTCATCAAAATCTGTGAAGCCGAAGAAAGCATTGCCGGCACCACCGGGACCCGCTTCCAACGCGACCGGATCGCGGTCCTCATCACGGATACCATAGGTGCGGACCAGACCGGGCTGGGTCAGGGCTTCATCCTGGAACAGCGCCTCTGCCGGGATGGGCTCGCCGACATAGTCGATGCCGGGATAGGCGTTGAAGGTGCGGCCTGTGACTTCTTCCAGCGCTTCTTTGCCAGACTGCATGCGAGCCAGTGTACCGAAGCTGCGCTCCTGCATGTCACCAGTGACCGGATATTTCGCGCCGGTACCGATCAGCGCGACCTGGCCGGACAGATCCTTGTCTGTCAGCGGCAGGGCCTGATCCTTGTTCTTCAGAAGTACGGTGCCTTCTTCCACGATCTTCGCGGCGCGGGCGGCGTTCTCTTCAAAGAGTCCTTCCGCATTCTTCTGCTCGTACAGCCACTCCATCTGGATCGGCTGTTTGTGGAACGGATCGGTCATGACGCTGCCATCTTCGTCCAGCTGGACCAGACCCAGGAGGCCGGCCACGGACATACCATACAATACGTGGCGCACGGCTTCATCCACGTCCTCGAAGGACATATCGCCCTTTCGGATGTGCTTCAGGATGCGGAAAGCCTTGTTATACGCGGGATAGGGCATCTCCATGTCCATGCCGCAGTTCGCGGTGAAACCATGGACGGAGCCCCAGTCACTCATGACGGAACCCTTGTAGCCCCACTGATCGCGCAGAATGCCCTTCAGCATGGAGGCATTGGCGGACATGTACGGACCGTTGACACGGTTGTAGGAGTTCATGACGCTGCCGGCGTCACCCTCACGGATGGCCATCTCGAAGGTGCGGGTGTACTGCTCATGCAGGGTCTGCTCATCGACCATGTTGTTCGGGAAATTGAAGAACGTGCGGCCAAAGGTGTTAGCTACAGCGAAATGCTTGATCGTAGCGACGACACCCTGATCCTGGCAGCCTTTGGTCTCCGCGACGCCAAGTCGTCCGGCCAGGTAGCTGTCCTCCGCCTTCATGTCCTTGTTGCGGCCAAAGTGCGGGGAACGGATGACGTCGACCTGCGGTGCCAGCAGATAGTTGCCGGAGCAGGCGGCTGTTTCACTGGCGGCGACGCGGCCGAATTCATAGGCCATCTCATCGTCCCAGGTGCAGCCCAGAAGTGATGGCTGAGGCAGACCCGTGGTCTCAACGACGCCGGTGATGCCCGCAGGTCCATCATACATGACGGCTTCGGGAATGCCCAGGCGCGGCACGCCCCACTGATAGCCGGCGTTGCCGATCTTGCCCTTGTCGGCCGGTTCTACGGAACCGCCCAGCAGGGAGAATTTCTCATCCATGGTCATGGCTTCGACCAACGCCTCGATCTTTTGGTCGCGGATCTCCGGCGGGTCGATCTTCAGGTCGGAACGGGTGAACCGTTCGGGGTAGTGGATCGTTTTCACAGCAAAACCTCCTTTATAGAATTACTTCAGGAATCCATTTATGATCTGTTCTTCGGCTTCCTGCTCGGTGAGGCCCAGTGTCATCAGTTTGATGATCTGGTCACCGGCGATCTTGCCGATGGCGGCCTCGTGTACCAGAGCGGCGTCCACGTCGTTGGCTTCCAGCCCCGGGACGGCCAGGATACGGCCGTTGTCCATGATGATGGAGTCGCATTCCGTGTGGCCGGAGCAAGGCGCGTTGCCGATGATCTTGGCATCGAATTTCTGATAGGAATCATCACGGGCTACAGAGCGGGAGACCACGTCAGCGGTCGCTCCGGCACCGTTTAAGTTGACTACATAAGTGCTGATGGCGCGCTGCTTGTCGTGGGTCATCAACCGTTCCCGCACGACCAGTTTCGCCCCGGCGGCCAGGTCGGCAGTCGTGGTGCGGTCCGTATCGTCTACACCTTTGATCTGCACCATCTCCATCTCCATGGTGCTGTCTTCTTCCATGTAGACTTCCGTGCCGGGGTTGAGGATGCGCTTGCCGGACCCCGTACCGGAGCCATAATGCTTTTCCACGTAGCGGACTTTGGCGCCCTTGCCCACGTAGAAGCGGTGGATACCGTCGTGCTCGGAATCCTTGGGGCCGCAGTTGTCGATACCGCAGCCGGCAACGATGGTGACGTCGGCACCTTCACCGATGTGAAAGTCGTTGTAGACAAGTTCCGTAAGGCCGGATTGTGTCATGACCACGGGGATGTGGACACTTTCATTCTTGGTCCCCGGTTTGATATGCACGTCGATGCCACTGGCACCTTCTTTGGGTTCGATCTCGATATTGGCCGTGGAGAAGCGGGCAGCCGACTTGCCGTTGGAACGGATGTTGAAGGCTCCTTCGGGTACGGAATGCAGATCCGCCACCTCCTTAAGCAGCCGCATCTGGATCTCATCGATCTGGATATTACCGAATTGTACCATCTCACATCGCCTCGCTTTCTTCCGCGACGCGGCAGGCGGGGATCGCGGCACTGGTGCCGATCAGTTCCGGCAGGATCTCGTCGCGGGACCCTCTGCGGACCAGCTGGCCGTCGCGCAGAACGATGATTTCATCCGCGATGTTCAGGATGCGTTCCTGGTGGGAAATGATCAGGATGGAAGAATCCTTGATGTGTTCGCGCAGCCGCTGGAAGACTTCGATCAGATTCTGGAAGCTCCAAAGGTCGATGCCGGCCTCGGGCTCGTCGAAGATGGCCAGCGAGGGAGCTTTTGCTAGGACCGTGGCGATCTCGATGCGCTTGAGTTCGCCGCCGGAGAGGCTGCTGTTGACTTCGCGGTTGATGTAGTCCCGCGCGCACAGGCCGACCTTGGACAGATAGGAGCAGGCGTCCATCACCGTCAGGTGCTTGCCGGCGGCTAGACGGATCAGATCCAGGACCTGCAGTCCTTTGAACCGCACCGGCTGCTGAAAGGCGAAGCCGATGCCCTTTTTGGCGCGTTCTGTGATGGACAGATGGGTGATATCCTCGCCATCCAGCAGGATCTGCCCGGAAGAAGGGGTCTCGATCCCGGCGATGATGCGGGCCAAAGTGGACTTGCCGCCGCCGTTCGGTCCTGTGACTACGATGAGTTTGTTATCCGGCAGCGTCAAACTGACATCCCGGATGATCTCCTTCTCCTGGCCGTCATCTTCGACGCCGAAGGAGATGTTTTTGAGTTCCAGCATAAAGTGGTTTTCCTCGTTTCATATATATTTGAAAACAACAAAGACTATGCTATAATGAGGGAAATTTTGATCAAGACAAGCTTTTCAGTACCGCAAGGCCTGCCGCGGCTTCACGTGGGAAGTCCTGGATCCGGCTCTCGATACTGACGCGTCCGTCATAGCCGCTGGCCTTCAGATGGTCGAAAAAGGCCTGATAATACGCGGCTTCTTCAGCGACGGGTACGCCTCGGCCGACGGCGGAGATGTGGACGTGGGAGAGCTTCGGCATCACGTCGATCTGTGTCAGGGCTTCGTGGTTGGCGCACATGTGGTACAGATCTGCCAGAAGGCCGGTGTTCTTACGGTTCGCCGCCTGCATGAGCAGAGCGCCTTCCGTCAAGGTGTGGATGATGTTGGTTTCTTCATACCGCAGTGGTTCCACCGCGACCTGAAGCCCATAGGTCTGTGCGACGTCGCAGATCATCTGCGTAACGGTGGTCAGACGGGCAAATGCTTCATCGAAAGAAACGCCTTCGGGAATGGAGCGTGACCTGCCGCTGCCGAACACGACCAGATGTCCGCCCAAGTGATGGATCAGCCGGAATGTGCCTTCCAGATACGCGAGGATGTCCTCGTCGGGGGTCCCGTTGATCAGACGGATATCACCCGGGAAGAGGACGTTGAAGGTCTCGACGGGGATCGGTGCCTGGCAGATCTGTTCCTTGACAGGCTGCGGCAGTTTCAGCAAGGAGCTGGCGGCCAGTTCGATATAATCAAAGCCCAGAGCGGCGGTTTCTTCCATGTGTTCCGGGGTGGTGCAGATACCGAATCTCATGATGTACCTCCTTTTATATAGTATTATCTTACCATGAAACTCGGGGAAAGGAAATATTGACATGCGGTTTTTTGAGCAAAAAGGTTCCGAACTGATCTTTCGGGAGAATGGAGAAACTCTGGTCATCACGCCGTGGGGACCGGATAGTTTTCGAATACGATCCACGTTTTTAGGGGAGATCAAGCCCGGCAGTGCAGCGCTGCTGGACGTGGATCCCGTAGAAGACGTCACGATCGAGATCGGGGATCAGGACGCAACGATCCGGAATGGTAAGATCATAGCGGACCTGCACGTACAGGAGTGGGGCCGTGCCCTGCAGATCACCTTCAAAAATACGGATGGGAAAGTCTTGCTGCAGGAGATCACCAACGGCGGTGCGCTGGAGAAGAAAGCCCGTCTGTTCCAGCCGCTGCCTGGCGGCGGCTACCGTCTGAAGGCCAGCTTCATCTCCGATCCGGAAGAGAAGATCTTCGGCATGGGCCAGTATCAGCAGGAGCGTCTGGATCTGAAGGGCTGCGTCCTGGAGCTGGCGCACCGCAATTCCCAGGCGAGCGTCCCCTTTATGGTCTCCAGCCGCGGCTATGGTTTCCTGTGGAACAATGCGGCGATCGGTGCGGTGCACTTTGGCCTGAATGTGACGGAATGGATCGCGGAGACCACCCGTCAGCTGGACTATTGGATCACTGCGGGGGACACACCCGCCGCGATCGAGGAAAACTATGCCAAGGTCGTCGGTACGGCACCGATGATGCCGGAATACGGCCTGGGCTTCTGGCAGTGCAAACTGCGCTATTATAACCAGGAAGAAGTCCTTGAGATCGCCCGGAAGTACCATGAACTGGGCGTGCCGGTGGACGTGCTGGTCATCGATTATTATCACTGGCTGCGCTGCGGCGACTGGAAGTTCGATCCGGAATATTTCCCGGATCCCGAGCCTATGGTGCGCGAACTGCACGATCTTGGCATCGAGACCATGGTCTCCATCTGGCCGCAGGTCGACTGGCGCAGCGAGAACTACGATGAACTGAAGCAGCAGGGCATGCTGGTGCGCGTGGGCTCCGGTGTAGACGTGCAGATGGACTTCCACGGCAACAATGTCTTCATGGATCCGACCAATCCCCGCACAAGAGCATACGTCTGGAACAAGATCAAAGAGAATTATGGTTCTCTGGGCATCAGGACCTTCTGGCTGGATGAGGCGGAGCCGGAGTTCCGTGGCTATGCCTATGAGAATTATCATTACGCGGCGGGCTCCGTCCTGGAGACCGGCAACATCTATCCCAGAGAATATGCCAGATTGTTCTATGAAGGTCAGAAGGCGGATGGCCAGGATGACATCGTCAATCTGATCCGCTGTGCCTGGGCAGGCTCGCAGCGCTACGGTGCACTGGTGTGGTCCGGGGACATCATGTCGACCTATGAGGATTTCCGCAAGCAGATCTGCGCCGGCTTGAACATGGGCCTGGCGGGCATCCCCTGGTGGACCACGGACATCGGCGGTTTCCATAACGGCAACGTGGAAGATGAGAGCTTCCGCAAGCTGCTGATCCGCTGGTTCGAGTACGGGACCTTCTGCCCGGTCATGCGGATCCATGGATCCCGCAATCCCCACAGTCAGGTCGTGGACAAGTCAGGTGAGGTCCGCGAGTGGACCGGCGCTCCGAACGAGATCTGGAGCTATGGAGAAGAAAACTTCAGGATCATGAAGAAGTACATCTTCCTGCGGGAAGCCATGCGGGACTACACCCGCACCGTGATGGCGGAAGCGCACGAGAAGGGTACGCCTGTCATGCGGACCCTGTTCTACGAATTCCCGGAAGATGCCGCCGCATGGGAGGTCAAAGATCAGTACTTGTTCGGCAGAGACATCCTGGTGGCGCCGGTCTGCCAGGAAGAAGCCTATGAGCGGGCGGTCTATCTGCCGGCAGGCGCTTCCTGGACCTATGTGCCGACCGGAGAAGTGTTCGAAGGTGGGCAGAGGATCACCGTGGATGCGCCGTTGGACGTGATCCCGCTGTTCCTGCGTGATGGCCGGCAGCCGTGGCTGATCTATGCATGGAATCGTTTGCAGAAAGAAGATCAGGAATAGAATGGAACGATTATTGACTGTACAAGGTGAGGCGCTGCTCCGGTCGGATGCACAGCCATGGCCTCAGTATCCCCGACCGCAGATGGTGCGGGACAGTTTTCGCAACCTGAATGGCTGGTGGGACTTTGCCATTACTTCAGACGAACGGCCGCCCCAGCGCTTTGAACGGAGGATCCGCGTCCCCTTCGTGCCTGAGTCTGCCTTGTCCGGTATCGAAGAAGCGGTCCCGGACGGAAGTTTCCTGTGGTATCGGCTGCGTCTGGAGCCACCGTTTGGCAAGGATGGAGAACGGGTGCTGCTGCACGTTGGCGCGGCGGATCAGACGGCCGTGGTCTGGGTGGATGGACGGCGGGCACCGCTGGTGCATGGCACGAGTGACAATGGTTACACGCACCAGGGCGGATATGAAGCCTTCACCGCAGAACTGACGGATCTTATGCCCGCAGAAGGCTCTGCGGAACTGATCATCCAGGTGCACGATCATCTCGGAACTTTCGAATACCCATACGGCAAGCAGTCCTTGACGCGCGGCGGCATGTGGTACACGCCCTGTTCCGGCATCTGGCAGACCGTATGGATGGAGACGGTGCCGCAGGCATATATCCAGGCAGTCCATACGAAGACCGTGAGGGAAGCGGACGGTGCCTGGCGCGTCATGATCTCGGCGGAAGGGATCTCTGAAGGCCAGGTCGTGTTTGGGGAGCTGACCCTGCCGCTGACCGAAGGCTGGGCCGAACTCTTCATCCGGCATCCGCGCCTCTGGCGTCCGGAAGATCCGTATTTGTACGAGTTTGCCGTGCAGGCCACCTCCGGCGATGCGGTGCAAAGTTATTTCGCTCTGCGCACACTGGATACCAGGACCGTCGATGGCGTTCCGCGCCTTTGTCTGAACGGGAAACCATATTTCTTCCACGGTCTGTTGGATCAGGGATATTGGCCGGACGGTCTGTGGACCCCGGCAGATCCCGCCCAGTTCGAGGAGGAGATCCTGAAGGTCAAGGCGCTGGGCTTCAACATGCTGCGCAAGCACATCAAAGTGGAACCGGAGCTGTTCTATTATGACTGCGACCGGCTGGGCATCGCGGTCTTCCAGGATATGGTGCAGAACGGTGATTATGATTTCAAGCGGGATACGATCCTTCCGACGCTTGCCATCCACTGTCGCAGCGATCGAAAGTTGCACACGGATCCTTCCGCACGCAAATGTTTCCTGGAGGGCATGACGGCCACGGTGCAGCAATTGAAGGAGCATCCATCCATCGTTTGCTGGACGATCTTCAACGAGGGATGGGGGCAGTTCTGCGGCACGGAGGCCTACATGCAGCTGCGCCATGAGGACGATACCCGCTGGATCGACACAGCTTCCGGCTGGTTCCATCCCCACGGGCTCAAGACCGACGTGGAAAGCTGCCATAATTATTTCTTTAAACTGCGGGTACATAAAACAGGCCGGCCTTTCGTGCTCAGTGAATGCGGCGGACTGGCCTGGCGGCCGGATGGCCACGCCTTCAACCCGGAATACATGTACGGGTACCGCAAGTTCAAAGACCGGCCGTCACTGGCAGAGGCCATCGTGCAAATGTATGAAAAGAAACTGATACCGCTGATCTCCAAAGGACTTTGTGCGGTAGTCTATACCCAGGTCTCCGACGTGGAGGATGAAACCAACGGGCTGTTCAGTTACGACCGCAAATTGCAGAAACTCCTGCCGGAAGAGTTTGAAAACGTCCGGCGGATCGTGGAATCTATCAATAGGAGCTGAAACATGAGGGCAGAATATAAAAACGACGTAACGATGGACCCATCAGGCTTTGTCGTACTGGCTGAATACATACCGCACATCATCCAGGAGATCCGCTATTATTCGACCTATAACTTCATCGGCGATCGGATCGATGGGTATGAGGAGCCGGTGGCACTTTTGACGAAGGAAGCGGCCAGGGCTCTGAAGGGTGTCAGCAACGAAATGTTCGTGCAGGGGTATAGGCTGAAGGTGTTCGACGCCTATCGCCCGGCCTGCGCGGTCAAGCACTTCGTGCTCTGGGGCATCGAAGATCAGGACGTCCGCATGAAGCCTTACTTTTACCCGGATCTGGAAAAGGGAGCGCTCTTCGTCGAAGGCTATATCGCTAAAAAGAGCGGCCACAGCCGCGGCAGCACGATCGATCTGACACTGCTGGATATGAAGACCGGCAAAGAAGTGGATATGGGCGGCCCCTTTGACTATTTCAGTGAACTTTCCCATCCGGACTACCGCGGCATCACGGACGAACAATTCGCCAACCGCATGATGCTGCAGAAGGTCATGGTCCGCAACGGTTTCAAGCCGCTGGACTGCGAATGGTGGCATTTCACCTTGGAAAACGAGCCTTATCCGGACACCTATTTCAATTTTCCGGTGTCGGCGGAGTATCTGCGGCGATAGCAACTGTTGCTCCGCCGGAGAAGATATTTCTCTTGCTCTCATTACAAAAAGCGCTCCCACATTGTGTGAGAGCGCTTAGTTTTGCTCAAAAATCGGCCTCAGAACGCCCAGGTCCCGTCACGGAAGATGGCGATGGTTTCACCGGATGCGGTGATACCGTCGATGGACAGGTCCTCCGATCCGATCATGAAGTCCGTGTGGCTCAGAGAATCGTTCAGCCCCTTCGCTGCCAACTCTTCTTCTGACAGGTTCTGGAAACCTTCGACACATTCGTTGAAGCCGGCGCCGAGGGCCAGGTGGCAGGCGGCGTTTTCATCGAACAGGGTGTTGTAGAAGAGGACGCCGGAGGTGTTGATCGGCGATTCCTTGGGAACCAGAGCGACTTCACCGAGATAGTGGCTGCCTTCATCCATGTTGATGAGGTAGTCCAGCACTTCCTTGCCTTTCTCGGCATCCCATTCCACAGCGCGGCCTTCCTGGAAGCGGATCCAGAAATTCTCGATCAACTGGCCCTGGAAGGAAAGGGGCTTGGTGGAGTAGACGATGCCTTCCGCCGTGCGGCGGTCCGGAGAAGTGAAGGCTTCTTCAGAAGGAATGTTCGGATTGAACTCAACGCCGCTCAGCGTGAAGTCCGAACCGCCATGGAAGCGGCTTTCCGGCATCAGTTCGACGGAGAAGTCGGTACCGTTGGCGGAGCGGTAGCAGAGTTTGCGCAGGTCCAGAGAGTTCAGGTACTTGCAGCGTTCTTTCAGGTCCTCATTGTGCTTGACCCAGTTCTCGACCGGGTCCGGACCGAAGGTCTCACCATCCGCGCGGGAGGTCAGCAGGATGTCTTTCCAAAGCTGCTCGACGGCCTGACGGCGGCTCAGCTTGGGGTACAGCTTCTTGGCCCAGGCCTCGCCCGGCACCGCGGCGATGCACCACTGATGCTTGTTGTCGATGGCGTCGCGATAGGGTTTCATCACGGCCGCGCGCTTCTGCATGGCGCCGAAGAACTTGCGGTTGATGCCCTTCAGGCCATCGGGATCATCACTGGCCAGGAAGATGCGCACAGGCAGACGGTCGACCGTCTCCTGCATGCGGGCACGTTCCCACTCGGTCACTTCGGACAGGACCTTTTCCTTCTGCCAGCGGGCGTGTACCTTGGTCAAAGAAGGATAGCTCCAGTCGACGCGCACCTTGCGGGCGCCGGCACGGTAGCATTCTTCCACCAGCATCTGCACGAATTCCGGCTGATCCAGCGATGCGTTGATCATCACATCCTGGCCCTTCTGGACGTTGCCGCCCATCGTCGCGATGAGACGGGCATATTGTTTTAAGATCGTTTTTTTCATCAATAATCTCCCTTATAATACACGGATCGATGTGCCGCCTTCGACGAACGGTCCGGGGATCACGGATACGCCGGCATGGTTGCCGAAATAGTCCGTATTGAAGATGATCGCGGTGCCATCCGGCTCCTCGAAGCGCTGCTCCGGCTCGAAAGCCTTGCCCAGGATGTCCGAATTGATCACGCCGGTGCGGAAATCACCGATCAGATCGAAGATGTTGGTCTTCAGCACCAGACCGCCGTCTTCCTCGACCAGGTCGCAGTATACGTCCGTGGCTTCCGGTGCGACGTAATTGGTGTCGTGCTTACTGATGTCAGCACCGTTCAGATACGCATTGCCGTCGACCCAGACCGGCAGATGGCCGAAATGCGTCAGCGCCAGTTTGCCCATGTGCGGCTCCTCACCCATCTGGAAGTTGGCGTACCACTCCTCATAGGACGGGAAGATGTCGAAGCAGGCGGTACCGACGACTTCGTAATCGTTGTTCTGCGGGGTCTTCTCCGGATCCGTGACCGGGTACTTCTGGAAGAAGATATTGTTGTAGATGCGATCGTCGCCATGCAGGATGGTCATGAAGCCGGCGACTTCGGTGCGGTGGCGGATGTGGTACGGGGTGTAGCGCGGCTCACGCTGCCCGTTGATGACACTATCGACACCGGAGTTGATCAGGCCGAAGGATCCGCAGGCCAGGTTGTGGACGAAAGCCTGTCCCTGAGACGGCAGGACGAAGGAGACCTTGGAAAGAAGGATGTTGTTGTCGACCAATGTGGGACCATGGCCGACTTCCACGAAGACATCGCAGTTGAACATGGCGCCCATCGCATGTCCAACACCTTCCGGCTTCTGGTTGTTGTACATCAGGTTCTGGCTGATGCGGGCACCCTGTGCCTCCCAGTCCAGCCATACGCCCATGATGCAGTTGTGGATATGATTGCGGCGGATCGTAACGTCGATGGCGGCGTGCAGTTTGATGCCGGCAGTCTCGGCGCCGCCCAGCTGCTGCGAGTTGCAGACGTGGTGGATATGGCAGTCCTCGATGGTGGAGAAGACCGCGCCCATGCGGCCGACGATACCGGTCTGTTCGCAATGATGGACGTTGCAGCGGCGGATGATGTGGCTGCCGATATTTTCCTTCAGCCAGCCATGGTACTGACCGCGGCAGACAGCGTCACGCTCCATCTGGGTCGGGCTCTTGACGCGCTTGGTATAGAAGTACATGTCGTTCTCCGGGTCGAGGTATTTGCCCAGGGAGATGCCGCAGCACTTGCTGCCCCAGATCTCGCAGTCCTCGATGATCCAGCCTTTGGACCAGTGGGGGCCGATCATACCGTCCTGATAAGCGGCCGGCGGTGCCCATGTGGTCGCGGCTTTGTTGATATCGAAACCGCTGACGGTGATGTAGCTGATGCCTTCCTGTTCCGGCATGAAGCAGTTGCGGCGCACCAGGATCTCGGTCTTTTCCTGGTTCGGGTCCTTGCCGTGGAAGTTGGCGTACAGAACGGTCTCATCGCCATCCTGCTCGGTGTACCATTTCCAGGTGGAAGCCTCGGCGTCCCAAGCGCAGGGATCCGCCTCGGCGGCGATGCATTCATCCAACGTAACGGTCTCGTACATCATTGCGTCGTTGAAGAAGACGGCGCCGGTGTGGCGGACGGTCGGAGCGAAATACCAGTCGCCGCAGACGTAGGTGGTATAGGGGTTGTAGGCGCCGAATACGCCGTTGTTCACACGAACGGTCCAGACGTTGCCTTCATAGGGGGTCCATCCGCAGATCGGCTCAGCGCCGGTGATGACCGCGCCAAGGGGCTCTATAGAACGATAGGTGATGCGGGCGTCTTCCTTGCCGGCATGCCGGGGATCGACAGTTTCACGATAGATGCCGGGTGCCACCAGGACTTCATCCCCCGGAAGGGCGATGCGGGCGGCATCGTTGATGTAGCGGAACGGGCGTTCTTTGCTGCCATTGCCTTCAAAAGGCGCATCAGCTTTTACATAGTACTGCATCGAAATATCTCCTTTCAATCAACATTTTTACGGATGATTTCTCAAATATTCTAGCATAGACAAAGGTGTATTTCAATGTAATATCCTGATTTTAAAGAACTGTGCTTTCCGCGATTTGTTCAGTTTTCCGGTTTACAAAACAGAATGGATCTAGTATAATAATTAATAGGTTAATTATAAGGAGCATACTATGGCAGAGACAAAAAAGAATGAACTGATCCGCGATCTGACAGTGGGATCGGTTCCGAAAACATTGCTGAAATTCGCGATGCCGCTGTTCTTATCCGGTCTTCTGCAGACCGTGTACAACATGGTCGACATGATGGTGGTCGGCCGCTTCGTCGGCCCCAACGGACTGGCCGCGGTCTCCATTGGCGGCGACCTGCTCATGATGATGACGTTCATTGCCATGGGCCTTTCCAATGCCGGTCAGATCACCATTTCCCGTTACATCGGGGAAGAACGGTACGATCGCGTGGGCCGGATGGTGGGCACCTTGTTCACCTTACTGATCTCCGCGGCGGTGGTCATGATGGTGCTGATCTTCGGTCTGCACAAGCAGATCCTGGACTGGCTGAACACGCCGGAAGCTTCCTGGAAGATGACGCGGGAGTACGTGATCACCTGCGCCTCCGGTCTGGTATTCATCTACGGTTATAACCTGGTCTCCGCGATCCTGCGCGGCATGGGCGATTCCCGCCATCCCTTCATGTTCATCGCAATCGCTTCGATCATCAATATCATTCTGGATCTGGTCTTCGTGGCGGGCCTCGGGATGGGCGCTTTCGGTGCTGCTCTCGGCACCGTCATCGGCCAGGCGGTGAACTTCATTTTTGCTTTGCGCCTGCTGTACAAAAACCGGGCGGAGATCCGTTTCGATTTCAAACCACACAGTTTCCGGATCTACGGCGACGTTTTCAAACCGCTGATGTCTCTGGGCATCCCCATGGTCATCCAGTCGGCGGCGATCCATTTCTCCATGCTGTTCGTCAATAGTTACGTCAACAGTTACGGCGTGGAGGCCGTCGCGGTCACCGGCGTGGCCCGCAAGCTGGAAAGCGTCATCAATATCGTGTCGCAGGCGGTCTCGTCCGCGGGCGGTGCCATGATCGCTCAGGCGCTGGGCCGCCGCAAGACGGAGCGCGTACCGAAGGTGGTGTTCACAGCCTTCTTTGTGGTCCTGGTCCCGGCGATCATCATGGCGGTCCTGACGATCTTCAAGCCGGAGTGGCTGTTTGGCTTGTTTACGACGGACAAAGCGGTCCTGACATTGGCTTTGACGTATATCCCCGTCGCGCTGATCCAGTATGCCGGCGCCAGCCTGCGTCCCGCAAACTTCGCACTGATCAACGGATCCAGCAATTCCGCCCTGAACCTGACGGTCGCTATCCTGGACGGCATCATCTGCCGCATCGGCTTTGCGCTGCTGCTGGGTGTTTACCTGAACTGGGGCATCCGTGGGTTCTGGTATGGCAACGCGTTTGCCGGGCTTATGCCCTTCGTCATCGGCAGCATCTATCTGATCAGCGGACGCTGGAAACTGCGGGTCTCCCCGGTGCGTGAAGAGCCATGATCGTTCGACCTGATTTCTATGACCGGTTCTTATGTAAAGCCGGTGCCTGTACCAACACCTGCTGTAAGACCTGGGAGATCGACATCGACGACGAAACGGCCTTCTATTATGAGCAAGTGGCCGGCGCGTTGGGCGACCGGATCCGTGCCGCCATGGCGTTCAACGAGGACGGTGCGTATTTCGGCCTGAACGAAGCGGGTTTCTGCCCCTTGTTCCGCAAAGACGGTCTGTGTGACATCATCTGCGGCCTGGGAGAAGAGGCGCTCTGCGACATCTGTGCCCTGCATCCACGGTTCTTCCTGGACGTGCAGGAGCATGAGTTCTGGGGCGTGGGTCTATGCTGTGAGGCGGCCGCGGAACTTTTGACAGAAAGGCAAGCGCCTTTAATGTTCCTGTCTGAGGATCCGGATGGGACCTGGACCATCGAGGAATTGATCGAAACCCTGGGCCTGCCCGCGGAGCCGGTCCGGTTCCAACCGAAACGTCCGGACATGGCATTCTGGCAGCGCCTCAAGAAGACGGAAGCGGTGGACGCGGACTGGCCGGGGGAACTGGCCGAGCTGATGGAGGTGCCGCTGGATCTTAAGCTGCCGGAAGGTCCATATTATGACAGGATCATGGCATATTTCCTGTACCGGCAGCTGGAGCGTGTGGAGGAGATCCCTCTCGTGGAGCTGAAAAATCTAGCCCAGGACATGACCGCTTTGGTCGCCATGATGGACGCCCTCCAAGGCCGCAGCATCCGCCATATCTGCCGCGTTTCAGAGCAGATCGAGTACAGTACCGTCAATGTGGATCTTTTACTGTCGAGAATATAATAAATTCGGTCATTACGGCTCTGGATTTCGTCAGTTTCGCCGCATTGACGGAGCATAAAAATGCACATATAATGGTTACCAAGTTATAAATTCGATAACGAGGTGTATATCATGTATAATTATCGGGTCGGTATCATCGGCGCGACCGGAATGGTCGGCCAGCGTTTCATCACACTGCTTGCGGAACATCCCTGGTTCCATATCACTGCCCTGGCGGCCTCTGCCCGCAGCGCAGGCAAAACCTATGAGGAAGCCGTCGGTTCCCGCTGGGCCATGACAGAGCCCATGCCGGAACTGGTCAAGCAGATGGTGGTGATGGACGCGGCTGACATCGCGACGGTCAAAGAAAAAGTCGACTTCGTGTTCTGCGCGGTCAACATGTCCGTGGCAGAGACCAAAGCCCTGGAAGAAGCCTACGCGAAGGCCGAGATCCCGGTCATTTCCAATAACAAAGCGAACCGCCATGAGCCGGACGTTCCCATGATCGTTCCGGAGATCAACGCGGACCACGTGGACGTGATCCCCACCCAGCGCAAGCGTCTGGGCACCAAGAAAGGTTTCATTGCCGTGAAATCCAACTGCTCGCTGCAGAGTTATGTGCCGCCGCTGACGCCGCTGAAGGACATCTATGGACTGACCAAGGTCCTGGCCTGCACCTATCAGGCCATCTCCGGCGCGGGCAAGACTTTCGAGACCATGCCCGAGATCGTGGACAACGTCATCCCCTACATCGGCGGGGAAGAGGAGAAGAGTGAAGTCGAGCCGCTGAAGCTTTGGGGCCATATCGAGGATGGCCTGATCGTGGATGCGGATGGACCTTCCATCACCACACAGTGCCTGCGCGTGCCCGTCAGCGATGGCCATATGGCCGCCGTCTTCGCCTCCTTCGAGCGCAAGCCCGAGATCGAGGATATCAAGCGGATCTGGAAGGAATTCCGTGGCCAGGCCCAGGAACTGGATCTGCCCTCCGCACCGAAACAGTTCCTGCATTATTTTGAGGAAGACAATCGTCCGCAGACAAAGCTGGACCGCAACCTGGAGCATGGCATGGCGGTCTCCATCGGACGTCTGCGTCCCGATAAACAATATGATGTCAAATTCGTGTGCCTATCACACAATACGCTGCTCGGCGCGGCCGGCGGCGGTGTGCTGACGGCAGAACTTCTGGCAGTGAAAGGATATCTTGACTGATGTATCGCCCAGAATTGCACTTTACACCCGAGGCCGGTTGGATGAACGATCCGAACGGCCTCGTTTATGAAAACGGCAGGTATCATTTGTTTTATCAGTACTATCCGGACGATGTGATCTGGGGTCCGATGCATTGGGGCCATGCGATCTCCCGGGATCTGATCCACTGGGAGCATCTGCCCATCGCGCTGTTCCCGGATAAGAACGGTATGGCTTTCAGCGGCTCCGCAGTACGTACGGACGATGGGTGCCAGCCGGATCCGGAGGGAAACCATCTGGTACTGATGTACACCAGCCACGGCTCCTTTGAGCAGCAGAGCATCGCCTTCAGCGAGGCTTTTACCGCGGAGAAGCCGCCGGTGAAGTTCGTTCCCTTTGAATTCAACCCAGTCATCCGCAATGACCACCTGCGGGACTTCCGTGATCCGAAAGTGTTCGAGAACGGCTGGTTCGGTGGATGGAACGCAGTGATGGCCGCGGGCGACCACGCTGTCTTCATGGGCTCCCAGAATATGATCAACTGGTCCGGCAAAAAGGACTTCGGTCCTTTCGAAGAATTCGACGGCTGCATCTGGGAATGCCCCAGCATCATAGAGGTGGACGGCAAATGGGTCTTCATCATCAGCATGGGTGCGGTCGGTACACGGCCGCTGGGCGACGGTTATTATTGGATCGGTGACTGGAACGGCCGTACATTCATTCCGGAGACCGGACCCGAACGCCTGAACATCGCGCGGGATGATTATGCCGCCGCGACCTGGCATGGCGCTCCGGAACCTACCTTGATCAGTTGGGCATCTCAGTGGGTCTACGCGAACCAGGTCCCCACGGCGGCAGAAGGTTTCCGCAGTCAGATGACACTGCCGCGCCGTCTGTCCCTCGTGGAGACGCCGGAGGGGCTGAAACTGGCGCAGAAGCCGGCGGACGTTTCCGCATATGTGAACAAGGAATGGGATCCGGAACGGCCTTATCTCCTGCAGCTGCGGGAAGACGGCCCCTTCCGCGTCACTCTGTATAACGATGAGGAATCCGTGTGCTTCGGCCTGGATGAGGAGGATCAGCTGTACATGGACCGCAGGGGCTTAAAACCGGTGGAGTGGTCGGATGCCTACGGTAAAGAAGCTTTTTCCTTGTGCCGCAGCTCGCGTTTCTGTACGGGTACTTGCGACTGCACACTGATCATCGATCACTCCGTCGTGGAGCTTTATGCCGACGGTGGGACCCGTGTCGGGACCATGCTCATCTACCCGGAAAAACCGCTCCGGGAGATCAGGATCGAGAGGGCGTAAACCCTTTATATACAAGAATTTCTACATACCCGTGAATTGACACTGATTCACGGGTATGTTATACTGAAACCGCTTTAGTTACTGGATCAAGAAAAGCAATGCAACTATTTTCTTAAGGAGGAAAAGGTATATGGTTTATTCACGTGAAGTTGAGAACATGTGCTGCGTGAAGGTCGATGCCAGACATGGCTGCGCTCCGATCCCCGAAGAAGGAAAATGGGTCAACGTCCGTGAGGTCAAAGATATCTCCGGTTTCACCCATGGTATCGGTTGGTGTGCGCCGCAGCAGGGCGCCTGCAAGCTGTCTCTGAACATTAAGGAAGGCATCATCGAAGAAGCTCTCGTCGAGACGATCGGCTGCTCCGGTATGACCCATTCCGCCGCTATGGCTGCGGAAGCTCTGGTTGGCAGGACCGTCCTGGAAGCTGTCAATACCGACCTCGTATGCGATGCGATCAACACAGCGATGCGCGAATTGTTCCTGCAGATCATCTACGGACGTTCTCAGTCTGCTTTCTCTGAAGGCGGTCTCGTGGTCGGCGCTGGTCTTGAAGATCTGGGCAAGGGTCTTCGTTCTCAGGTAGGTACCACCTACGCAACGAAGCTCAAGGGTCCGCGCTATCTGGAACTTGCTGAAGGTTACATCACCCGTCTGGCTCTGGATGAAGAAGGTTCCATCATCGGTTACGAGTACATCAAGCTTGGCCCGATGCTGGAGAACATCAAGAAGGGCATGGACGCCAACGAAGCGCTTGAAAAGGCGAAGGGTTCCTATGGCCGCTTCGCAGAAGCCGCTAAGTACATCGATCCGAGAAACGAATAAGAAGGGGGAAAGAGATCATGGCATTGTTTGAGAGTTATGAAAGAAGAATAGACCAGATCAATGCAGCTCTGGCCCAGTACGGAATCGGGTCCATCGAAGAAGCGAAGGCGATCTGCGATGAAAAAGGCATTAACGTTTATAATATCGTAAAGGGCATCCAGAACATCTGCTTCGAGAATGCCTGCTGGGCTTACACCGTCGGCGCTGCCATCGCCATCAAGAAGGGCGACAAGAAGGCGGCGGACGCAGCCCGCTCCATCGGCGAAGGCCTGCAGTCCTTCTGCATTCCGGGTTCCGTTGCTGACGACCGTAAGGTCGGTCTTGGCCATGGCAACCTGGGCGCTATGCTCCTGTCTGACGAGACCAAATGCTTCGCATTCCTGGCCGGCCACGAGTCCTTCGCGGCTGCGGAAGGCGCCATCGGTATCGCCAAGACCGCGAACAAAGTCCGCAAAGAGCCCCTGCGCGTCATCCTGAACGGCCTGGGCAAAGACGCCGCGAAGATCATCTCCCGCATCAATGGTTTCACCCATGTTGCGACCGAGTTCGATTATTTCACCGGCGAGCTGAAGGAACTCTATCGTCACGCATATTCTGATGGTGAGCGCGCTGCTGTTCTGTGCTATGGCGCTGACGACGTTCGTGAAGGCGTTGCCATCATGCATCGTGAGGATGTCGATGTTTCCATCACCGGTAACTCCACCAACCCCACCCGCTTCCAGCATCCGGTCGCCGGTACCTACAAGAAGGAATGCGTCGAGAAGGGCAAGAAGTACTTCTCCGTTGCTTCCGGTGGCGGCACTGGCCGTACCCTGCATCCGGATAACATGGCCGCCGGTCCTGCTTCCTACGGTATGACCGATACCATGGGCCGTATGCATTCCGATGCACAGTTCGCAGGTTCTTCCTCCGTTCCCGCCCACGTCGAAATGATGGGCCTGATCGGTATGGGCAACAACCCGATGGTCGGCGCTACCGTCGCTGTCGCTGTTGCTGTTGAAGAGGCTATGAACAAATAAGAACCACCAGCTGGTGCACAAGAACGGATCGTTGTTTGTACAACGGTCCGTTTTTTTGTGCAGAAAGCCAGATAAACACCTTATGGATTTTGCGAAAAGGGCTTGAAATCTTCTCTGTAGAAAGATATAATGGTATAAGGTTAGTTTTAACTAACTTACGTTTGATATTCGAACCAACAGGAACGCGCAGGCTCTACAGGCGCTGCTGCTTCTGTTGTAAAACAGAGTAAGGGCGAGTTGCCCAGAAAGGCAGGGATGAAATGAAACCGGATTATAAAAACTGGATGCCGAAAGGAATGGTGCTGGCAGACGGCAAGGTCGCCGAAGAGGGCAGTCCCGCTGAACTTATGGCAAAAGAAGACGGCATATTCCGCCGCATGACGCAGCTTCAGAATGCCAGTGCAGGCTGGAGTTTGTAGAAAAGGGGTGTTCATTATGAAGAAAACATCATGGATCGGTGTGATCATCGCCGCGATCCTCTATTGCGGTCTGTTTGTGCTGGCATCCAGCTGCGGATTGATCCATCCGGCCTGTTATGCCTATGCAGGCACGTTCATTCCGCTTTTGTTCAGCTTTGTTTATCTCTATACAGCGGCACAAATGCAATGCTTCGGAGCAGCGCTTGTATTGAATGGCTTTATGCTGATCGTGGCAGTGATCGCGGGAGAAGGAAACCTTCCCTTTGTCATCGGCGTGATCATTTTGACGCTGATCGCGGAAGCGGTCAGAAAGCTGAACGGGTATGATACGCTAAAAGGTGTCCGCCGAAGCTTTATCCCGTTCGCCTTCGCCTTTTATGCATATGCTGCACACTGGTGGACCAACACGGAAGGGTCTCTGGCTGAAGCAGTTGAAGAGATGCCGGCAGGCTATGCTGATAAGATGGAAGTCGTCATTCGGAACATCCGATCCTGATCCTGATGCTCGTTCTTACGATCCCGATCGCGATGCTTGGCATAAGGATCGCCGAGAAAGTGCTGCAAAAGCAGGCGGCAAAGCTGGCTCGATAACTTTGAAAGTACGTTCCTCTTGACATAAGGCCGCTCTCTCGTAATAATATGATACGACAGAGCGGCCGCTTCTGTTTGTATCTATAGACGGGAGGAAACTATTGATGAACCTGGCTTTGGGAGTGTTTGGATCATACAAAGAAAAGAACAAGAAAGACCCCTACCGATATGTGACCCTGCGGGAGCGACCGGAACTGAAGGATACGGCGGCGGACTGGTTCCATGAGAAGTGGGGTGTACCACGCGCGGCCTATCTGGAATGCATGGAAGCGTATCTGAGCCAAGAGACGGAGTACGGTTGGTACCTGTGCCTCGACGGGGACAAGATCATCGGCGGCATGGGCGTGATCGAGAATGATTTCCACGACCGCAAAGACCTGACACCGAACGTCTGCGCGGTCTATACAGAAGAGGAATATCGGGGGAGAGGCATCGCCGGTAAGCTGCTGGATATGGTCGTCGAGGATATGCGGTCCAAAGGGATCTCACCGCTCTATCTGGTGACGGATCATGTCGGGTTTTATGAAAAGTATGGCTGGGAATTCCTTTGCATGGTGCAGGGTGACGGCGAGCCGGACATGACCAGGATGTATATACACAGGTGATGCGCAGATCGACGCGCTTGTTTTGTATTGTTATTATGTGTAGAACGTAGTCGGGAAGGTCGATTACGTTCTGTTCTTCTAATATCTCATTTCAGAACGTAGTCGGAAAAGGCGATTACGTTCTATTTTTCCAATATCTTGTTTCAGAACGTAGTCGGACACGCCGAATTACGTTCTGTTTTTGAGTATTTCGTTTTTGGAACGTAGTCGAGGAAGGCGATTACGTTCTGTTTTTCAGTATTGCATTTTTGGAACGTAGTCGAGGAGGGCCGATTACGTTCTGTTTTTTGAGTATTTTATTTTGAACGTAATTAGGGCAGTCTGATTACGTTCTGATTTTCAATCTCTCTTTTTAGAACGTAATCATGGCTAAATGACTACGTCTTATTCTATTAATGTCGCTGAATAGAACGTAATTAGACGACAATGACTTGGTTCAATCTGGAATCCGCCACACGCAAACAGCATTCGGACTTTCGTGCTGCGCACTTCGTCCTCATTACGGTTTGTCGCGCCCTATGCAAAAGAACATCGATGCCATCCCTCTTGCAAGCAAGGAGCTGCCATCGATGTTCTTTTGCGCACGGCGCGGACTGATGCGCGAAAATTACAAGTTCTCTTATGAACTAAATTCGTTCGTGAGAGGGCTTGACCGTTCCTGTGGAACGGTTCTATCATCAACGGAGCGGCGGCGCCGCAGAAACATAAGTCCACTTTGCGAACGAAAGCAAAGGAGGACTGTAGTGATGAAACTGTATCGTGTGGGAGAAGTGTGCAGACGCACAGGTCTGAGCCGTAAGCATCTGTTCCAGTATAAGCAGATCGTACCAGCGGTGGCGACGGAGTATGAAGGCGCCTATAAACTCTATGATGAGGAAGGGCTCAGAAAACTGGAAAAGATCGCGCTTCTACGGCAGATCGGTCTGCATAAACCTCAGATCCTGGCGATCCTGGATGATCGGGGACAGGAGAGGGTACTTTTGCTGGAGCAGAAACAACTCCTCTACAAGGAGATGCAGAGGATCGAGGCGCGCCTGGCATTGTTGGAAGAAACATTGGAATCTATCGATAGGGAGGAAGAATAATGAAATTCTTGAAACGTGTATTTACGATCATCATAGTCCTGATCATTGTAGTGGCCGTTCTGGGGTTCTTCGGCAAAAACAAGAAGGATAAAGAACGGGAGGCGCGCAGAGAAGGATCGTCGTCGCGCGTGGAGCAAATGATAAGGGAAGAAACGTCAAAAGAAGAGTTTTCAAAGGCAGAATCTTCGAAAGAGGAGTCCTCCTCTGAAAAGCCTGAGAAGGAACCAACAGAAGAACCTGAGGAAGAAGAGCCGGCAGAAGAAGAATCTGCCGAGGAATCTCAGGCCTCCGGCATCCGCCCCGACGTCAAAGAAGCGATCGATGCGTATGAGGCTTTCATCGATGAGTACTGCGAGTTCATTACTGTTTATAGTGAAGATCCGACGAATGCTGAATTGATCGCAGAATATCTGGAGTTTGTGGTCAAGCTCGAGGAAGAGGAACGAAAAATAGACGCGTTGGACAAGGATCTGACGGAGGAAGAAGACGTATATTATACGGAGGTCTTGCTGCGATGCAGCGAAAAATTGAATGAGGCGGCATTAAAACTGGGTGAATAAAACGTAAGAAGGATCTTGTGGACCAAGATCCTTCTTTTTTGTCAGAACCTTGCATCTGCTTGCACTTCGCCGTATAATATAGAAAAAACGAAGGAGATTTATCATGAGCGATATCAGTGACATCATGCAGCAGTTGACACCGGAGCAGCAAAAGGCGATAGAAGCTGCGATCCGTGAACAGTTCATGGAGCGGATGCGGGCAGACAAGAAGGATAAAGTCGTAAGGTATCAACACCTGAACAAGTTGGTGCGTCCGCATCAGATCCTGTTCGTCGGCAGCAGCCTGATGGAACAGTTTCCGATCTACGAGCTGCTGTTGGACAAGCAGCTGCCCTACACCATCTACAACCGCGGTATCGGCGGCTACACCACGCAGGAACTGTTGGAGACTCTGGACGCTTGTGTGTTTGACCTGCAGCCGGACAAGATCTTCATCAACATCGGCACGAACGATCTGAACGCACCGGACTATACGGAAGAGGGTCTGATCGCGCGCTATCGCGAGATCCTTGACAGGATCAAGGAGCGACTGCCGGAGGCGAAGATCTTCATGATGGCCTATTATCCGGTCAACCCGGAAGTGGCGGAGAACATTCCCTTCATGAAAGAAGCCCTCAAGGTGAGGACCAATGCACGTGTCAACGCAGCCAACGCGGCAGTCGCAAAGCTAGCCGAGGAGATCGGCGCCACCTTCATCGACTGCAACGCGGGCATCAAGGATGAAAAAGGCCAGATGAAGGCCGAATATACCATCGAAGGCATGCACATGTACGGTGATGGCTACGCACCGGTGCTGGAAGCATTGCTGCCCTTTCTGCAGTAAAATTGGGAGGCCATGAAGTAACGATTGTCGTTATTTCACGGCCTCTTTTTTCATTTGTTGTATCTGATTCTCACCATTTTCAGTTTCGTTTTTGGAGAAGAAACCGATGATCTTGATTTTGTCTCCGGGAGACGATTTCCGCAAAAAGAGAATCCTCTCCAAAAATCCGGAGAGTTTATTGAAAATCTTCAAATCATCTCCATATAAAATTCTTTTGAAATTGGAGAGCAATTGACTCTCCTTATGATCGTCTCCAGAAAAAATGGGAATTCTTTGGAGACGATTTTCTTTTTTTCTGATTTCTCTCCAAACGACCAATTCTCTAGTAAAGGGGCTGTGAAAAAAGATTCACCCTTGTTTCACGCCCCCTTATTTTGCTCTTTGTTTCGTATGAACAGCAGGAATCCAACACACAGCAGGATCCCGGCCAGGGAAGAACTGGGTGTCGCAAGACCGATGTGGAAGAGGCTGACCGGCACGCGCCGGCTCATCACCCAGGAGACCGGAACACGCACCAGGAACGCGCAGATCAGCCCCTGGATCATGCAGAAGGTCGTACGTCCGACACCGGTAAAGTAACCTATGAAGCAGAACATGAAGGAGACCAGCAGGGTATCGATCGCGTAGGCCTTCAGGTATTCCCAGGCATAGGCGATCAGCTGCTTGTCCGAAGTGAAGATGGAGGCCAGCAGGTCCCCATGGAAGAAACTGAAGTAAGCAATCACAGCATCGATGGCGAAGGAGATGCCATGGCGATGATCGTGCCGCGCATCGCCCGCTGCGGTTTGTTCGCACCGGTATTTTGGGCGACAAAGGTGGAAAGTGCCTGGGAAAAGGCTGAGGGCACGAGCATGATGAACCCGCAGACGCGCTCGGCCACGCCGACGCCGGCGGAGACCATGACGCCCAGGCTGTTGACGATGGCCGCGATGACCAGGAACGAGATGGAGACCAATCCGTCCTGCAGGGCGATGGGCATGCCCAGTTTCACGATGTCAAGGGCATGGCGCTTGTCCAGCCGGACATCGGTCTTGTCAAAGGAGAAAGGCAGGCCTTGTCTGCGGACCAGCAGCAGACTCAAAACGACACTGACACCCTGGGCGGCAACGGTCGCTATGGCCGCACCGGCGGCCGCCATATGGAAGACCGCGACCAGGACCAGATCGCCGATAATGTTGACCACTGTAGCAACTGCAACGGTAAAAAGCGGCGTGCGGGAATCTCCGATGCCGCGGAAGATGGAGCCGATCACGTTATAGGCAGTGATGAACAACGTGCCCACGGAACAGATCCTTACGTATGTGACGGTCTTATCAAAAGCTTCTTTCGGAGCCTGCATGAGCCGGGTGAAAGGAACGGTGACCAGCAGCATGAGTGCGGTGAGGATCAGTGCCAGACCGATGAAGAAGGTGATGCTGGTGCCGATCAGACTGCCGGATTCTTTGGATCTCCCTGCACCGACTGCCTGCCCCAGCAGGATGGTCGCACCCATGGACAGTCCGGCCACCACGACCAGGACCATCTGCATCATCTGGCTGCCGGTGGAGACCGCTGAAACATCAGCTGGCACACCGAACTGGCCGACGACCATCAGGTCCACGGCGCCGTATAAGGACTGCAGGCAGAAAGCCAGCAGTAAAGGGATCGTAAAGCGGACCAGAGGACCAGCGATCTTTCCTTCGGTAAAATTGTTGATCGAAGCCAAAACACATTCCTCCTTTACGCATATGATATCATATTGGCCGGGACTTTGCAAAGACCTTCCCGGTTGACAGGAGGCATCCTCCATGCTATAATCAGTTTACGATTTGAAAAATAGGGAGGACCACCATGAAGCATATCAAGACTATCACTACGCGCAACCTGTGTGAGAGCGCCAAAAAAGGCGGCTGCGGCGAGTGCCAGACTTCCTGCCAGTCCGCATGCAAGACCAGCTGCGGCATTGCCAATCAGAAGTGCGAAAACAAGAAATAATGTCAACCCAATGAAAAGAGCCGCCTGTACCAGGCGGCATTTTTCCTGTATTAAGAAGTGTAAAGGTAGTAGTATGGATACAACAGATCGCAGACTGAACGTGGAGTATTCTGCACTTCAGTTCAGCTATTGGATCGATTATCTGATCATCGCGTCCTTCGCGGCGGTCCTTTTGTCCGGCCGCGGATTCACCGCGTCCGAGATCGGTTACGTGACAACGACAGGTGCCGTGCTGACCATCGTCCTGCAAACGACGCTGTCCGACCTGGCGGACCGGTCCGAGCGGATCTCTGTCCGTCAGATCATCCTGGCACTGCTTTTGTGCGGCGCAGCGGTCGCTTTAATCATGTGGCTGATCCCCAAGTCCTATGCGGTGTCTTTCATCTGCATGTTCACGGCACTCAGCCTGATGAATACCCTTTCCCCGCTGACCGTATCATTCTGCCTGCAGTATAACGCCGCAGGGCGGGACATCAACTTCGGCGTGGCCCGCAGCATCGGCTCTCTGGGCTATGCGCTGGCCGGCTTCGTGATGGGCCGCATCACTGAATCCTTCGGCACGGAGATCCTGCTGCCGATCTTCTGCGGGATCCAGATCTTCATGATGGCCGTGGTCATCTTCATGAAGAAGCCGGAGTCAGACAACGTCGTCCTCTCCCGGGGGCAGACGGTGGCGGACGAGGAAGCACCCAGCAATCTGCTGCAGTTTTTCCGCAGATACACGCGCTACGACCTGTTCCTTCTGAGCGTCATGCTGGTGTTCTTCATGCAGATGCTGACCAGCACGTACATGATCTTTTTCGTGCGGCATTATGGAGGCGGGGAGGCCGAAATGGGCACTGTGCTGTCGGTGATGGCCTTCGCGGAGATGCCGGCCGTGGCCCTGGGCATGTATATCATGAAGAAGTTTTCGGCGGAGACCATGCTGCGTGTCAGTGCCATCGGCGGATTCCTTAAATTCACGGCCATGATGTTCATCCCCAATACCACATGGCTGATCGGATCCCAATTGATCCAGTTCTTCTTCTCCGGTCTGTACATGGTCGCCGCGGTCTATTATATCAATTCCATCGTAGGCCGCAGGGATTCGGTCAAGGCACAGAGCATCATGGCGGTGGGCGTCACGGGGATCTGCGGAGTCGCGGCCAATATCGGCGGTGGATGGATGCTGGAGCACCTGCCCATGCAGACGATCCTCGCGTTCGGCGCGGCTGTCACCGGTGTTGGCATGATCCTGATGTTCATCGCGACCAGCCGGAAGCTCTTCCGGAATGATCAAGCATAATATATCCTGTAAGGAGAAAACCAATGATCCATCAATATAAACTCGGTGGTTACAATATCGTGCTGGACGTGTGCTCCGGCTCTGTCCATGTGGTCGATGATATCGCCTATGATCTCATCGCAGTCTATGAAGCGCCGGATGCGGTGCAGAAAGTCGCCGCGGCGTACCCGGACGTCCCGGAGGAGGAGATCCAGGAGTGTTATGACCAGATCACGGAGCTCAAGGACGCGGGCATGCTCTTCGCCCCGGATACCTTCGAGCCCATGGCAGGCGAACTCAAACAGCGGACATCCGGTGTGGTCAAGGCTTTGTGCCTGCATGTCGCCCATACCTGCAACCTCAACTGTTCCTACTGTTTCGCGTCCCAGGGCAAATATCATGGGGACAGGGCTATCATGAGTTTTGAGGTGGGCAAGCAGGCGCTCGACTTCCTGATCGAAAATTCCGGCACCCGACGCAATCTGGAGGTGGATTTCTTCGGCGGGGAACCGTTGATGAATTTCGACGTGGTCAAACAGTTGGTCGCCTACGCGCGCAGCGTAGAGCAGGAGAAGGGCAAGAATTTCCGCTTTACGCTGACCACCAACGGCGTCCTGATCGATGATGACGTGATCGATTTCTGCAACCGTGAGATGAGCAACGTGGTGCTGAGCCTGGACGGCCGTAAGGAGGTCCATGACCGGTTCCGCGTAGATTACGCGGGCAAGGGCAGCTGGGAGAGGATCGTGCCGAAGTTCCAGAAACTGGTGAATGCCCGCGAAGGAAAGAATTATTATATGCGCGGCACCTTCACCCATGCGAATCCTGATTTCCTGGAAGATATCAAAACGATGCTCGACCTAGGGTTCACGGAACTGTCCATGGAACCGGTGGTCTGCGCGCCGGAGGATCCCTCCGCTTTGACACAGGAGGATCTGCCGATCGTTCTGAAACAATATGAAGACCTGGCGGAACTCATGCGCCGGCGCCGCAGAGAAGGCAGGCCTTTCACATTCTATCATTATATGCTGGACCTGGCCGGCGGGCCATGTATTTACAAGCGCATCTCCGGATGCGGTTCCGGCACGGAATATATGGCGGTCACCCCATGGGGCGATCTCTATCCCTGCCATCAGTTCGTCGGAGAAGAAGCCTTCAAACTGGGCGACATCTGGCACGGCGTGGACAACGCGAAGGTGCAGGAAGAATTCGCCTCCTGCAACGTGTACGCACATCCGGACTGCAGGAACTGCTGGGCACGCTTGTATTGTTCCGGTGGATGTGCGGCCAATGCTTATCATGCCACAGGCAGCGTGAAGGGCGTGTATCAGTATGGCTGCGAATTGTTCAAGAAGCGCATGGAGTGCGCCATCATGCTGGCGGTCTCGGAGGAAGATGATGGAGCTGAGGAAGATTTTTGATACGATCCCGGAGCGGTTCGACCGTTGGCGGCCGCGCTACAGTCAGGAACTGTTCGATCACCTGATCCGGGAGGCGGGCATCGGTGTGGATTCTGAAGTGCTGGAGCTGGGACCGGGCACCGGTCAGGCGACAGATTCTGTTTTGGCGACGGGCTGCGATTATCTCGCGATCGAGCTGGGACCGCATCTGGCGGCCAAAATGCAGGAGAAATACGGCGCGTGCCCGAATTTCCACATCATCAACGATGATTTCATCACGCACGATTTTGGTGATCAGAAGTTCGACATGATCTACTCCGCGGCGACGATCCAGTGGATCCCGGAGGAGGTCGCCTATAGCAAGACCTTTGAACTGCTCAAGCCCGGCGGGATGCTGGCCATGATGCTGACGAGCGGCGAATACAGGTCATCCAATGAAGCGCTGTATCAGAAGATCCAGCAGGTCTACGATCAGTACTATAAGCCGGAGATCCCGTATCGCCAAAGGTTCGATTATACGAACGGACCAGCCTACGGCTATGTGGATCTTGAGAAGCACGAGTTTTTTGGAGAGCGGCGGTTGACGGCCGACGAGTACGTCGCCTACTGCGGCACACATTCCGATCATTTAACGATCGCCGAACCAGGTCGGACCGCATTCTTTGAAGGCTTGCGAAGGACCGTATGCGAGAACGGCGACCTGGTCGTGTTCAAAGACACGTATGTGCTGTATACACTGAGAAAGCCGGAATAATGAATACTCCTATTTATGATTTTGTGAAACGATACGCAGATTCATCTCCCATCCGTCTGCATATGCCAGGCCATAAAGGCCGTGGCCCGATCGGTGCAGAGCCGTTGGACATCACGGAAGTCGACGGGGCGGACAGCTTGTACGAGGCTTCCGGCATCATAGCCGAGAGCGAGGCCAATGCTTCGCTCTTGTTTGGGTGTCCGACGTTCTATTCGACGGAAGGTTCCTCTTTGGCGATCCGGGCGATGCTGTATCTTGCGACGCTGGGCCGTGGCAAAAAGGTGCTGGCGGGCCGCAACGCGCATAAAGTGTTTCTGAGCGCAGCAGCGCTGCTGGATCTGGACGTGTCCTGGCTGTATCCTCTGCCGGGAGAATCCTATCAGGCCTGTACGATACTGCCGGAAGCGCTGGAAGAGGCGATCTGCCGTGAGGAGCCGGATGTCGTCTACATCACGAGCCCAGATTATCTGGGCCATATGGTCGATGTGCGGAGCCTGGCCGCAGTCTGCCATCGTCATAACGTATTGCTTGCGGTCGATAACGCCCACGGGGCGTACCTGCGTTTTCTCACACCATCACAGCACCCCATGGACCTCGGCGCGGATCTGTGCTG
>JAFVHC010000257.1 GCA_017474705.1 Bacillota bacterium | reverse complement strand
CTCCTGGTAATAATCCAGGACTTCAGGATTGGAACGGAACAGCTGCACGGTTTTGACGATGATATCATCGAAGTCCATGGCCTGGTTCTCAAACAGCAGTTTCTGGTATTGATGATAGATCAAAGCGACCTTGCTCTTGAACGGATCCGATCCTGCCATCTGCTCATAACGATCCGCTGTGATCAGTTCATCCTTGGCATTGCTGATCGCTGTCAGCAGAGCTTTCGGTGTGAACATCTTCTCATTGAGATTCAGATCCTTCAGGATGCGGCGGATCAACGCCTTTTGGTCCTCCGGGTCATAGATCGTGAAGCCGTTCTCATAGCCCAGTTTGACCGCATGCCGCTTCAGGATACGGATGCATGCGGAATGGAACGTCGAGACCCAGGCATCCTTCGCCTGATCACCGATCAACCGCTCTACCCGATCCTTCATTTCTTTTGCAGCTTTATTGGTGAATGTGATCGCAAGGATGTGGTAGGACGGCACCATGATCTCCTCGATGAGGTAGGCCATGCGATGGGTCAATACGCGGGTCTTACCGGAACCGGCGCCGGCCAGGATCAGCACTGCGCCTTCCGTCTGGAACACCGCCCTTTTCTGCATTTCATTCAGACTCTGATATTTATCCATGTGGTTTCCTTTACTAAAAAAACGGCCATGATACGGTCATGGTCCGTTTATTTTATTCTTATGTACTATTGCTCCTGCGCCTGCAGTCGCTCCAGCACGATATCGTACCCTTCTTCTCCATAGTTGAGCGCACGGCCGACCCGACTGATCGTCGCTGTGGACGCCCCGGTGCGTTCGCTGATCTCCTGATAGGTGATACCTTCTTTCAGCAGAACTGCGACCTCAAGGCGCTGCGCCATCGATTCCAGTTCGTGGATCGTGCAGATATCTTCGAAAAAGCGCGCGCATTCTTCTTCGTTCTGCAAAGACACGACAGCCTGAAACAAACGTTTCATGTTTTCCGTATTCAATCTGCGGTTCATGTGGCTCTTCTCCTTCTGTCAGCGGTCAAAATATCGCAGCACACCTGTTACCGCTACCGCTCCATCCGCCGCGGCGGTAATGATCTGCCGTAACACCTTCTGGATGACATCGCCGGCAGCAAAAACGCCGGGGATGGATGTCATCATATACTCGTCGGTGGAGATGAATCCCTGATTGCAGGTATCGACTTTGCCTTTCAGCAGCCCCGTTTTCGGAACGACACCGATCGCTGCGAAAACACCGTCGACAGCCAGAGTTTCTTCCTTGCCTGCCCGGATCAGATCCAGCCCGGTGACGAACATACCGTCACCCTTGATCTCCCGCACGACACTTTCATACAGGATGCTGACATTATCCAGTTCTTTCAGCTTACGCTGCAGGGAAGCCGCCGCCCGCATGAAAGGCTTGCGTACGATCACATAGACCTGTTTACAGGCCCGCGCCAGATAAGCAGCATCCTCTGCCGCCGTATCTCCCCCGCCGACGATGGCCACTGTACGGCCACGGAAGAAAGCTCCGTCACATGTGGCACAGTAGGAAACGCCGCGCCCGCGGTACGTGTCCTCACCGGGTACACCCAGCGGCTTGGGAGACGCACCTGCACAATACAGGATCGCACGGGCTTCATATTCCGCATTATAGGTACGGACACGTTTGATCGTATCACCAAGTTCCAGGTCTGTGACTTCCTCATAGCGGATATCGATCTGATGCTGTTCCACGTGTTCGGAAAAATGCATCATCAATTCAGCTCCATT
>JAFVHC010000023.1 GCA_017474705.1 Bacillota bacterium | reverse complement strand
CCGGCGCGGTGCTCAAGTATTTCGCGGGCTCCATCATCAATTTCTTCGGCATGAAACCGAACTCATCATCGCGATGTACTGCCTGGCGATCCTGCTGATCCGCCCGCGGTTCATCGAGTGTCTGATCATCGGTCTTTTGGCCGGTGCCATCTGCCAGGTGCTGCCGGGCACGCCATACATCAATTTCATCAGTGAACTGCTTGGCGCCGCCGTCATGGGTCTGCTGATCCACGTCCCGTTCCGCATCAAAAAGCTCGACCTGAACCCGGTCCTGTCCACATTCATCAGCACGGTGGTCAGCGGCGGCACCTACGTCATCTGCCTGTTCCTGTTCATGCATTATGAAGCGAGCGCCATGGCCGCCTATGTGCCGATCGTACTGTGCACGGCTGTCATCAACGCCATTATCGTGCAGATCCTGTACCTGCCTTTGAAAAAAGTTCTGAATAAGTAAGAAAGAGGTATTTCCATGATCCAGATGAAGGAGTTCTCCTTTCAGTATGCGTCCGGCAAACGTCCGGCCCTCAAGGATATCGACCTGGAGATCCGACCGGGTGATTTTGTCGGCGTCATCGGCAACAGCGGTGCCGGGAAAACCACGCTGACCTATGCCATCAACGGCATCATCCCGCATTATTATCCCGGGGATTTCTATGGATCCGTGCTGGTGGACGGGATGGACACTGTCGAAACGAAGCCGGAGCAGCTGGCCGGGAAGGTGGGCAGTGTGTTCCAGGATGTGGACGCACAGATGGTAGCCTCCTACGTCGAGGATGAACTCCTTTTCGGACTGGAAAACTTCGGGGTTCCTAAAGATGAGATCGAGGGGAGACTGCAGGAAGCGCTGCAGAGGACCGGCATATCGGATCTGCGCTACCGGGAGATCGAATCCTTAAGCGGCGGGCAGAAGCAGAAGGTCGCGGTGGCGGCCATCATCGCCCTGCGTCCGGACGTCATCGTGCTGGACGAGCCGACCGGTGAATTGGACCCGGAGAGCAGTGAGCAGATCTTCCGCCTGCTCAAATCCTTGAATGAAACTTACGGCACAACGATCGTGGTGGTGGAGCAGAAGGTCGGCCTGCTGTGCGGATATGCTAAGCGGTTGGTACTGCTGGACCAAGGCCGGATCGTGATGGAAGGTCCGGTCCGCGAAGTGCTCAAGAGCGCAGACCGTATGGAAGAGATCGGCATCCATGTGCCACGTGTGGTCTCTCTGTACAAAGAACTGGTCCGCAAGGATCTGTTCCACGGGGCAGCCCCGATCCATACGGCGGAAGCGGAGAAGATGATGCAGGAGGTGCTTTCATGATCACGTTTGAGCAGGTTTCCTTCGGTTATATAGAAGAAGGGAGCACTTTGAAGGACCTGTCCTTCACCATCGAAAAGGGATCCATCACGGCGCTGATCGGCGCGAACGGTGCGGGAAAGACCACCTTGGCTAAATTGATCAGAGGCTTGATCCGGCCTACATCCGGCCGGATCCTCTTCAATGGAAAGGACATCAGCCGGATGAAGACCAGCACGCTGGCGGCACACATGGGGTATTTGTTCCAGAATCCGGACCGCCAGATCTGCAAGAATACGGTGGGTGAGGAATTGGATTTCACCCTGGAAAAAACGGTGCCGGAAGAGGCGGAGCGTGAAAGACGGAAAGCGGAAGTCCTGGAGGCGCTGCAGCTGGATCCGGAAGGCGAGCCTTTCCTGCTGAGCCGCGGCGAGCGGCAGAAGATCGCCCTGGCCTCAGCCCTGGTCCATCGGCCGGAACTCCTGATCCTGGATGAGCCCACGACCGGTCTGGATTATAAAGAGTGCACCCAGATCATGGAATATGTAAAGATCCTGAACCAGCAAGGAGTCACGGTAGTCATGGTGTGCCATGACATGGAGATCGTGCTGGATTATTCGGATCACGTGATCGTCATGCACGATGGCAGGATCACGGCCGATGGCCTGACCCGTACGATCCTGCGTGACGCTAAGGTGCTTGCTGCGTCAGCTCTTCTGCCGCCACAGATCATCGGCCTTTCAGCCTTACTGCAGGCAGATGGGTACACCGGGTTTGAAGAGGTCTGCACGGTCGATGAAATGACGGCCTGTGTGGAAGCGTACAGAAGGGAGGCATAGTCGTGAAAGGGTTGATGAACTATTTCCCGGGCGATACGTTCCTGCACCGGATGGACCCGCGCAGCAAGATCCTTTTTTCGCTTTTGATCTGCATCGCCTGCTTCGTGACCAATGATCTGTACGTTCTTCTGGGCGTCTTCGTGCTGGACCTTTTGATCGGTGTCTTTGGTGGTATCTTCAAACAGGCGCTGAAGCTTTTGAAAGGACTTCTTAAGATCGCGGTGTTTCTGTTCATCCTGCAGGCTCTGGTCGTATGTACCGGAGAGCCCGCGTTCTACATCGGGAAACTGGCCATCACATGGGATGGACTTAAGACCGCTCTGCTGGGCGTCCTGCGCCTGATCGACATCACATTGCCCCTGGCCTTGATGATCTCCCTCACGCGGATGTCCGACCTGTCGAATGCGATGGTCAGCCGTTGGCATGTGCCTTATAAGTATGCCTTTGCTGTGACATCAGCGATCCGCTTCATCCCGGTATTCACCACGGATCTGAACGGTATCATGGAGGCGCAGACCGCCCGCGGGGTCGAGTTCGATACACGGAATTTCTTCAAAAAAGTGGGTCTCATCGTACCGCTGTGCGTGCCGCTTCTGATCTCCTCTGTCAAGAAGATCGAGACCGCTGCCATGGCTGTGGAGCTGCGGGGCTTCAACCTGCGCACCAAGGACAGCAGCAGTAAAGTGGCAAAGTTCCGCCTGCCGGACTATCTGCTGTTGCTGTTGGGGCTTGGGCTGATCGTGCTGACAGTGCTGCTGTGATTGAATCAAAGGCCGTCTTATGCTATAATGGCATAAGACGACCTTTTTTGATAAGGAGATACAAATGGACCAGGAAAACAAACAGCCAACATACCCACAGAATTATGAAAAGACCCCGGGATACTGTGCCAAATGCGGGGCAGCGCTTCAGGAAAATGCCATGTTCTGTCCTCAGTGCGGTTCGCAGGTAGGGCGTGGTCAGATGGCAGAACTCTATGCCGCTCCGCCGCTTCGGGACGACAGGTCTTTCGCGGCTGTCTATGCACCGCCGGAGTATTTCGGGCATCCGGCACCTGTGTACGCAGCGCCTCCAAAAAGATCGCTCATCCAAAAGCTCTTCGGGAGAAAACGCTGATCATGGCTGTACCATATGCGCTTACCTCCTGTGTGTGGGAGATCACGCTGGCCTGCTGCTTTTCCTGCGCATATTGCGGGTCGCGGGCCGGGAAAGCACGGCCGCATGAACTGATGACGGAAGAATGCCTGGACGTGGTCCGGCAGCTGTCGGATCTGGGCTGCAGGAGGGTCTCTCTCATTGGAGGGGAAGTGTTTATCCGCAAAGACTGGGACAGGATCGTTTCAGCTTTGACCACGCAGGGCATCCGCACAGCGATCATCACCAATGGGTTTTTATTCTCCGAAGAACTCATCGATAAGATCAAAGCGGCGCAGGTGGAATCCGTGGCGGTCTCGCTGGATGGGACACGGATCCTGCACGATCGCTACCGGCAGGAGGGCAGCTTCGATCGGGCATTGGCCGCCATCGACGTGCTTACTTCCGCAGGAGTCCCCGTGTCTGTCATATCGACGCTCAACGCGGAGAATGTGCAGGTCCTGGAGGATCTGTACGATACGTTGCGGCAGTATCCGATCTTTGCCTGGCAGCTGCAGGCCTGCTCCCCTATGGGCAACGCTGCCGCGACCGGCATCGATTATCATTTTGATTTCAGGCAGGTCATTTCGTTTGTTCGGAAACATGCCGAAAGCGCACCGTTTACTTTGGGCATCGCGGACAACATCGGGTATTTTACGGAAGAAGAAGGCGCTTTGCGCGGCGGAGGTGTTTTCCCCGGGTGCAGTGCGGGCTTGAGCGCGATCGGCATCGACAGTGTCGGCAATGTACGGGGTTGTGAAGCGATGTATGATGATTCCTTTATCGAAGGCAATCTGCGGGAACGGACCCTTGCAGAGATCTGGAATGATCCGGATGCTTTCCGATACAATCGGGCTTTTGATCCGGCCCTTTTGACCGGTGTCTGCGCCGAGTGCGCATATGGCGCCAGGTGTGCCGCCGGCTGCCGCTCTTATAACTACTTTGTGCATGGGAAACTCTACGAATCGCCATTCTGTGCGAGGAAGGCAACATAACCATCTGGCACGCAAGATCATATGACCCAAAAAACAGGGATGTGAAGAAACGAGGTCATCGTTTTACACATCCCTGTTTGTTATACTTGTTTTTTCAGTCCCGACCCACGGGTGGAGCAATGAAGCATCTACAGTATGTTTGTTTCCAAGCCATGACCCACTGATAGGGGAACGTTGCCTCTGCAGTATGCTTGGTTCCCAGGCCATGACCCACTGAATAGGGAACGCCGCGTCTACAGTATGTCTGCTTCCAAAGTTATGACCCACTGGTGGAGCAAGCGAGCATCTACAGTATGCTTGTTTCTTAAAACCTGACCCACTGTCTGAATAGCAGAGCCTTTTCAGTATGCTTGTTTTTAAAACTTACCCACTGTCAGGGCAGCAGAGTCTCTTTCGTATGCTTCAGAGCCCTAAAACAGGGATCGAAGGATCAGTAGGGTTCTGCCAGCCTCTTCTTGATCCTGACGATCAGGAAGATCCCGACGAGGATGAAGGCCGCGATGTATTTGGTATCCGTTTCCGGGGCGTATTCGAAAATGATGTCAGCACGCTCTATGAACCGAGTGGCAGCAAACACGAATGCGGCGATGAAAAGCACTTCCAGAAGGAAGAACTTACCGGAGAACTTCACTTTGCGGCGCATGGACCTCCAGATGTGGCCGAGCAGCCCTAAAGCGATGGCGACGGCGGTCGCGCCGCACATGATGGTCAGGTTCGTGTAGATCGCGCCTCCTTCGAGGGGGATCTCACCATCCATCAAGGTGATCTGAACACCCAGCTTATGCGGCAGCCAGGTATACAGCGTGGTCACATAGACCAGCACCAGTACAGCCAGCAACAGCCGATTGACCCAGCCCTTCTTTTTATCCAGGATGCGCTGGATCGCATCGTTGTACAGCTGCAGGTATACGTATTCGATCAATACAAAAACGATTAAGGCAATGAATCCGACCATGGTCATCCTTCAAACATCTGGACTGCGGTCTGCAGCTGTTCGATGATATTGATGTGCTGCGGACATGCCGCTTCACACTGTCCGCACTGGACGCAGTCCGAAGCCTTGCCGCCGCGGCTGGTGTTCCATCCATAACTGCCCCTGGCAGCATCCATGTGATTGAAGATGTAGACTTTGTTCATCGCCTCAAAGACGCCGGGGATGTTGATCTCCATCGGACATCCTTTGACGCAGTACTGACAGGCGGTGCAGGGGATGTGCGGGATCGCGTTCAGAGCCGCGCGGGCTTCGTCGATGACCTTGTACTCCTCGACGGTCATGGGATGGAAGTCTTTCATGGTCTTGAGGTTGTCCTTCATCTGCTCCACATTGCTCATGCCGCTGAGGGCTACGATCAGGCCTTCAACAGAAGCAGCGAAGCGGATCGCCCAAGAAGAAAGGGACGCGTCCGGATCGGCCTCCTGGAAGACTTTGGCGACAGGTTCAGGCAGGTTCGCCAGCGAACCACCCTTGACCGGTTCCATGATGATCACGGGCTTGCCATGCTTGCGGGCGACTTCATGACAGAGCTTGGACTGCACTTTCGGATCTTCCCAGTCTGCGTAGTTGATCTGCAGCTGAACGAATTCCACTTCCGGATGGAGGGTCAGGATCTGATCCAGCTTGTCGGCCGTGTCATGGAAGGAGAAGCCCAGATGCTTGATCAGGCCTTCTTCTTTACGAGCTTTCGCGAAGTCCCAGATGCCGAAGCGGTCAAAGCTTTCGGTACGGGTATCGCCCAGGTTGTGCAGCAGATAGAAATCGAAATAACCGGCGCCGGTGCGCTCTAGGGACGTATAGAACATCTGCTGGGCTTCTTCGGCGGTCTTCGGGCCGGCCCAGGCCGGCAGCTTGGTGGCCAGCTGGAAGCTCTCGCGCGGATAACGATCTACCAGAGCGACCTTGATGGCTTCTTCGGATTTCCCGTTGATATAACCATAGGCAGTATCAAAATAAGTGAAGCCGGCGTCCAGGAAAAGATCGACCATCTCTTTGACCTGCTCCACGTCCACTTCTTGTCCCAGCATGGGCAGGCGCATCAGGCCAAAGCCCAGTTTCGGGATTTGTTCTCCTAAATAACTCATGTTGTACATCCTTTCTGCTTGTTACCGATACAGTTGCACTGCCAATATTATAGCATACGTTATTTCCAATATACAAGAAAAACCAGCCCACGACGGCAGGCTGGAAATAGTTTATCGTTCCTTTTTTTGATCCTTGATGTGGAAGAGGACCGAAAGGATGGCAATGATGCCGGCGGATGCAAAGGTCCAGGGATATCCCAGATGCTCGGATGTCAGACCGAACGTGGCGGCACCGGCGCCTTGACCCACATCCTGAAAGAGCATCAGGGGGGAATTGGCGACGCCGCGGCGCTTTTCGGAGACCCGGAGCAGAACGTCGGCTTGCAGATACTGGGAGTAGATCGTCCCGCCGAAGGCGATGACTACGGAAGCCGCCAGCATCATGACCAGGTCATGCGCGAAGGCGATCATAAAGATGCCAACCCCGGCAATGATCGTACCAAGGGTGATGATCCGCTTGACCGCCAGTTTAGCCCGCAGCCGGCCCGCGATGAGACGGGTAGCCACGATGGCCAGGTTGTGCACGGTAAAGAACAGGCTCATACCGGCGATGTGTCGGCTCTCGCCAAAGGTGAGGACAAAATTGTTCACGGCGCTGAAACCGAAGCAGGCGAAGAAGAACAGCAGGCAGGGCAGCAGCACGGAAGTTTCGACGACCGTACTGATCCGGAACGGCTGGCGCGTGCCGGCTGAGGCCGGCTCCGGCTTGTATTCGTCCTTGTACAACAAGGCGGCGATACAGGATAGGAGGGGTACTAAAGCGGTCACGGTAAAAAAGGCCGCCGGAGACACGTGGTCGTACAGGTAGAGGCCTACGATCGGAGAGAAGATCGCCGGAAGGGAACTGGAAATGCCGAAGATGCCCAGTGCGTCCACCAGCTTTTCTTTAGGTGAAACATCGGAGATGCAGGTGGGCGGGACCGGGAAAAAGATGCCCTGGGAGAAGCCGCTCATGCACCGCATCAGCAGGATGCCTGGGACCGAGCTGCGCAGGAGAAAGAAGCCGAAGGCGTTCAGTGTGAACAGGCTGACTCCGGCCATCAGCATGGGCTTACGGCCGATCCGGTCGATCAAAGGTGAAAAGACGAAACGGGTCAGCAGACCGAGGATGGTCATGCCGGCACCCATCAGGCCGACATCCGTATTGCTGCCGCCGATGCGCAGCATATGGACGGGCAGGATATAGATATAGGCAAAGTTCGTGAACGAAGCAAATACGGAGCACAGGTTGATCAGGATGAAATTGCGGCTCCAAAGGCTTCTTGCGGTCATAGAATACCTCCGAGGATGGTGGTTTATATTGGCATCTTACCACACCCCGGAGGTATATACAAATGGTTATAATGAATATCGTGATATGCGCTTACAGAATATCAAGCCTGTAATTTATCATATCGGTTCCAGAAAGGCATGAGCCGCGCCCATACCTTGTCGCAGCCGCCGACGGTGGAGGATTCCAGGTTGACCGGAAGCACGGGATCATGCAGCGACATGCGGACCAGGACCCAGCCGCGGACGCCGTCCAGGTCAAAAGAGATCCGGACGCCCTCATAGTTGGGTTCGACGATATGGAACGCAGGTTCCGCGTTACAGAATTCTGTGAAATCAGCAAGGACCTGCTGACCGTAGGCGGCAAAATCCTCGGTCAGGATCGAGAAACGGACCTCGCGGGCTTCGGCCGGCTGCCTCAGATCGCGGATCAGATCCTCGATCCGTCCGCCCTCGGCCTTCATGCGGGCCATCCGGCATATGATCTTGACCGCGATATAGGCGCCGTCATCGGAGAAATGGTTTTCACGGAACGCGCCGTGGCCGGAGGTCTCGATGGCCAGCTCGCAGGGAGACCCCTCTTCGTTCAACTGGATCCCGCGGTCGATAACGTTCTTATAGCCACGGCGATACCGCAGGTGATGCAGGTGCAGGTCGTTCTCCAGGAAGTCGGCCAGTTCATCGGACGTCACGGAATCCGTGACGACCCAGCTGCCGGGCGCAGTTTCAGCCACGATGGCGGAAAGCAGCGCGATGAGCGTGTTGCGGTTGACCTCGGTCCCGTCGGCGAAGACCACCGCACCGCGGTCTCCATCACAATCGAAGATGACGCCCAGGTCGGCCTTTGCGGCAAGGACCGCCTCGCGGATCGAGCGCATGGCGGTCTCGTTTTCCGGGTTGGGGATATGATTCGGGAAATGGCCGTCCGGATCCAGGAACTGACTGCCGCTGATATCCGCGCCGAGGGCTTCCAGTATATCCGTAGCGAAGAAGCCGGAGGCACCATTGCCGGAGTCTACGACGATGTGCAGCCCGGCGAGGGGATGTGCATAGTCGGCAGCCCGGACACTATCACAGATGATCTGCTTCATGTGGGCACTGTAGAGTCCCTGCAGATCGAAGGGCAGCGGTTCAGAGCCCGGATCTTCCGGGAAGGGAAGAGCTTCGCCCGCGAAGGGACGCGCCAGTTCGATGGCGATATCCAGGATGCGGTCCAGATCTCCATGGGAGATGGCGCCTTGTTTCGTGAAGAATTTCAGCCCATTGCGGTTGAAGGGAAGATGGCTGGCTGTGATCATGATCGAACCATCAAAATCGCTTTCCGGCAGGATGACCGACTGGAACATGGCCGGGGTGGTGATCAGGCCGCAGTCGAAGACCCGGGCTTCGGAAAGGCCGAGGGCAGAGGCCTGCATCAGTGCAGCTGCCGTGATGCGGCTGTCGTGGCCGAGACCGATCTTAAGGGCGTTCGCCGGTTTGCCGGTGGTCTCCGCAAGGAAGCGGGCGAAAGCTTTGGCGATCCAGGCGGCCAGCTGCGGTGTCAGGGTAAGAGGTTCCTTCTCCGTGGCGATGGCGGCACCGCGGACGTCATTGCCGTTCTGCAAACGGCGGAAACCGGTTTCGAAAGTGGATATAGCAGTCATGATGACACCCCTTTGGTTTTGATATTACCAATTATTATACAGAACCGGTTTGAATGCAAGGTGTTTTTCGATCGATTTGTGAGGAGGGCTCTTGTATCCAAAATCTATGCGCGTTTCGTGATAATACATTGTATTTGCGGCAGCT
>JAFVHC010000256.1 GCA_017474705.1 Bacillota bacterium | reverse complement strand
TGCTCCAGCAGGTCTTCGCTGCGAGCCGGCGGTGCAGGGTTCCGCTTATATTCATAATTCTCATGCAGGTATGCCTCGATGGCACGGACGGTATCATACTCTGTCGTACAATCGGCCGTGATCTCCTCCGCAAGAGCAATCACCGCAGGAGACAGGTCCTCCGGCAGCTGCAGATACCGGGTCCGGATCACGTCCATGCGCTTCGCCAGTGCCTGCTCGATCTGCACAGTCTGCACCATGCGCAGCATGAAGATCTCCTGGTAATCCCCGGAGACCTGGCCCCAGGACTGGGCTTTCGCAGCATCGTAGGTGTAGCTTTCAGCCTGGCGGATCACTTCTTCCAGCTGCTCCGTGTTCTCCTCCAGGAAATACAGGATATAATAGCAGTCTTTTTTCTGTTGATAATCGAACTGTACATTGCCGGCGTGTTCATGATAAGGATACCGGTCGTCATCGACGCGGATGCGCAGCATGCCTGGAGTCGTGAACAGCGTCTTGGTATCCATCTTACGATAGGTCAGGTCCGTACGGCGCTGACGGAACACGTCCTCCGACACGGTGCCTGCCGCATGATCCCGGCGCCACAAGGCGTAGATGTGTTCGGCCGTATCATACTGCCAGTTGAACAAACCATCCGCTTCCTTGTCCTCCAGGCGGTCCGACCAGGACTTGCCATCGAAATGATCCATCGTAGTGCCCGGCAGATAGATGACACAGGGCTCGCCGAAATCCAGCCAGACCTTCAGCTGCTGCTCATCCTTCTCCTTCGCCTTGGTCGACGCAGACTGCGGTGCACCATTGAAGTCCATGGTGAACGCGGTGCCTTTCTCTGTCCGATAATACAATTGGGTCTCGATCTTCTCCCACAGTTCTTCGATCCCGTTCCAGGCGCGGCGCATCCACTTGTAGGGATAGGGTTCCCGGGAGATCGGCACGACACTCAGGATCAGACTGAAGAGTATGGAAACGCACAGCATCGGCAGCATATTGCGGGTCCGCTCCGGGCTTTTGAAATGTATGGCTTCCATCAGCACGAATACAGGCAGCGGCGCCGCCAGTACGATCGCCGACCGCGGCAGCTGTACAGAGCCAAAAGCCGCGTAGATCCAGCCAAAGGCAACCAGCAGACCAATGGCAGCGCGCACACCGAACCATCGCATGAGCCATGACAGGATCCACAACAGTGCAAGGGATACCAGCACGACAAAAGCCACGTATTCCGGCGTGTCGATATACACCTCAAACCCGACGATGCGTATGAAAGCCAGCGCTCCTAATACAAGGAACAGCAAGGGGAACAGGATCAGGTCACGATGCTCCAGGAAAGCCAGGACCAGGATCCAGGCAATGAAGCCCACGATCATCCAGCCGATCGGCAGCGTGACTCCTGTGAGGTGCTGCAGTACTACCAAGCCGCAAGTACACAGTAAAAAAGCCAGCACATAGAATATACCGTTTTTCAGCAGTATCTTCTTCATCGGGCACCTCCCTTCCGGTCGGTGCCTTCCAGCACTTTCGCGATATCGGGCCGTGAAGTGACCTGGTAGAACGACAGCTTCCGTTCCGCTGCTGCCAATGCCGCAGCTTCCGCACTGTTTCCGATGTAGATCAGTGTAACTTCTGCTCCATGGGCGATCGCCCCACTCAAGGAATGGATCAGTTTCTCATCGACCTCCCATGTCAGGATGATGAAACGTCCATCATTGTTCTGCGTCTCCATAAGACCCAGGACCTCGTCCGGCCGCTGTGACCCGTTGAAATATCCGCGTGCCATCAGTTTATACAGTTTCTGATAGCCGGACCGCTCCACCAGTGAGACCTGACGCTTCAGGTCCGGTACGACCAACAATGCGATGCCGAACCGCAGGAAATAATCCGCGATCGCCAGTGTCCCCTCGATGATATTATCTTCCGCGAGCCACCCGTGCTGCCCTTCCGGCAGATCCGCACGGCTGTCCGGGATGAGGATCAATTCATTTTTTGGTTCCGGCACCAGGTTCTTCATGACCAGTTCCTGTTGTCTGGCTGACAGTTTCCAATGCACACGGCGCAGATCATCACCGGTCTGATACAGCCGCCACTGTCCGTCCGGCACTTTTTCACCCAGATACGACCGTTCCACACGGCGGCGTTCTGTTCTCTCCGGCGGCAGGATCTGCATGCGGTCCAGCTGCTGACGCCGCGGTAGGATGTACATGGTCTCGATACGCTCATAGTGCGCAGCCGTCAAGAAGAACCAGTCTGGGATCCACACATGGGCAGCTCCGATACCGGCAACACCCAGATGTCCGGCTACTGGGGCAAACGAAAAAGCCCGTTCTTCTCCGGGCTTCAAGGCACATACCAGGTCCCGCTCCTCTTCCGGGAAAGAGATCTTTCCCTCGTGCATGCGGATGCGGACCATGGGTATGGGCAGAAAGGTTTCATTGATCAGGCGGAGCGTGCAGGGAATACGCTCACCGCGTACGACGCTGCTGTTCTCGACCTCCATACGGATCACGACGCCGGCGCGTACGATCGTCGCGAAGACAAACGAAAAAACAGGCATCAGCACCAAACTCCAAAAAAGCAGGTAGCTGGCCGCTCCTCCGACAAATCCGATCAAGACGGCCGACGCCAGGAGCATTAAGCCCCAGATCAGCCTGTGCAGCCACAAACGTTTCATTTTACTTGATCACGGGTGGTACCGGCGCGGTACGGATGCACTCCGCAAGCACACCTTTTGCTGTCGCGTTCTGCAGACTTGCATCCAGGGACAGGACCAGACGATGTGCCAGAACTGGCTCCGCCACAGCGAGCACATCCTCCGGCAGGACGTAAGCATGTCCTTCGATATACGCCCAGGCCTGCGCCGCGCACATCAGGGCTAATGTCGCACGTGGGCTTGCCCCCAGCGTCAGGCTGCGGGAATCACGGGTGTTGCGAACGATGTTCAGGATATAGGCGCGGATCGCTTCGCTCACAGTGACTTCCCGCACTTCCGCCTGCATCGCAAGCACGTCCTCACGGGACAGCACTTGCTGCACCAACGTACCGGCATCTCCGGAAAGACTGCGCTCCATCATGGCCTGCTCTTCCTCTTTTTCCGGATAGCCCATGGAAATGCGCATCAGAAAACGATCGAGCTGGGCTTCCGGCAGCTGATAGGTCCCGGAAAACTCGATCGGGTTTTCGGTCGCGATGACCATGAATGGGGCAGGTACAGACATCGTCCGCCCTTCCACCGTCACCTGCCGCTCCTGCATGACCTCCAGAAGGCTGGCTTGTGTCTTGGGCGACGTACGGTTGATCTCATCCGCCAGGAGGATATGGTTCATGACCGGTCCCTCGTGGAAGACCAGTTCGCCCGTGTGCATGTTTACCGTGGAATACCCCGTGATATCGCCCGGCAGCGTGTCCGGTGTACACTGGATGCGGCCAAAGCTTAAGTCCAAAGCCCGCGCCAAAGTCAGTGCTAAGGTAGTCTTGCCCACGCCAGGCACGTCCTCCAGCAGCAGATTGTCTCCGGCCAGTAAAGTCGTAAGCGCCAGCAGACACTGCTCGCGCTTACCGAAGATGACCTTCTCCATTTCATGGAGGATCGACTCTATTCTTTCATTCATTCTCAAAACCCTTTAGATATGGATCGTCAGCGAATTCAGTCCCAGCATGTTCTGATACTGGACCGACTTGGCGATCTTATAGATCGTACGCACACCAAAGTTCTTGGTCGGATCGTCGGGATCTGCGATCTTCTGCCGCTCACCCGGATCGAAGGGCACGCAGTCATCTTTGATGCGCAGGATGACCTCG
>JAFVHC010000255.1 GCA_017474705.1 Bacillota bacterium | reverse complement strand
GCTGATCCAGGAAGGCCTCGGCGGCGTCCCCGGCAAGATCACCTCCTCTCCCGCCAGCCACCTGTCCACCCTCTGCAACCAGATGGTGAACTTCCTCGGCATCATGCAGAACGAATGGGCCGGCGCCCAGGCGTTCTCCTCCTTCGATACCTATCTGGCACCGTTCGTCAAGATCGACAACCTGAGCCAGCGCGAAGTCAAGCAGTGCATCCAGTCCTTCATCTATGGTGTCAACACCCCGTCCCGCTGGGGCACGCAGGCGCCGTTCTCCAACATCACTCTGGACTGGGTCGTTCCGAACGATCTGAAGAACCTGCAGGCCATTGTCGGCGGTAAGGAGCAGGATTTCACCTATGGCGACTGCCAGAAGGAAATGGATATGGTCAACAAGGCCTTCATCGAGATCATGATCGAGGGCGATGCCAACGGCCGTGGCTTCCAGTATCCCATCCCCACCTATTCCATCACCCGCAATTTCGACTGGTCCGAGACCGAGAACAACAAGCTGCTCTTCGAGATGACGGCCAAATACGGCACACCGTATTTCTCCAACTACATCAATTCCGATATGGAGCCGTCCGATGTCCGCTCCATGTGCTGCCGTCTGCGTCTGGACCTGCGCGAACTGCGTAAAAAGTCCGGTGGCTTCTTCGGTTCCGGTGAGTCCACCGGTTCCATCGGTGTCGTCACCATCAATATGCCGCGTATCGCCTATCTGGCGAAGGACGAGGCGGACTTCTTCAAGCGTCTGGACACCTTGATGGACATTTCCGCGCGTTCTCTGAAGACCAAGCGTACCGTCATCACCCGCCTGCTCGAGAACGGCCTGTATCCGTACACCAAGCGGTACCTGGGCACGTTCAGCAACCATTTCTCCACCATCGGCCTGATCGGTATGAACGAAGTCGGTCTGAACGCGAAGTGGCTGCGTGCCGACCTGACCGATCCGAAGACCCAGCGTTTCACCCGCGACGTCCTCAATCATATGCGCGAGCGCCTCTCCGATTATCAGGAGAAGTACGGCGATCTGTACAACCTGGAAGCGACACCGGCCGAATCCACGACCTATCGTTTCGCCAAGCATGATAAAGAGCAGTATCCGGATATCATCACCGCCAACATGAATGGGACTCCGTATTACACCAATTCGTCCCATCTGCCGGTCGGTTATACCGAAGACGTGTTCTCTGCTCTGGATATCCAGGATGATCTGCAGACGCTGTACACCTCCGGTACCGTCTTCCATGCCTTCCTGGGCGAGAAGCTTCCGGACTGGAAAGCGGCCGCCAACCTGGTCCGCAAGATCGCGGAAAACTACAAACTGCCGTACTACACCATGTCTCCGACCTATTCGGTCTGCAAGGATCATGGCTATCTGACCGGTGAGCAGTACACCTGCCCGATCTGCGGCCAGAAGACCGAGGTCTACAGCCGTATCACCGGTTACTATCGTCCGGTACAGAACTGGAACGATGGTAAAGCACAGGAGTTCAAGGATCGTAAGGTCTATAACATCGGACGCTCCCGTCTGTCCCACACCGGTCCGATCCCGGCTCCGGTCGATACCGTTCCGGAAGTACAGGCAGTTGCTGCCGAACCTGAGGTCCGTGTCGAAGCAGCGGACGAGACCGTCATCCTGTTCAAGACGCCCACCTGCCCGAACTGCCGCACCGCGGAAGCGCTGCTGGGCAAAGCCGGCGTGTCCTACGCGGCGAAGAACGCCAACGAGGAGCGCGAGCTGGTCGAGAAGTTCGATATCCGCCAGGCGCCGACGCTGGTCCTGGTACATGGGGATACCTTCGAGAAGTATCGCGGTGTATCTGATATCAAAGGCTGGCTGAAGAACAAATAATCGTTTGACCAATAAAGGCAGCGCCTGCGCGATCACAGGACGCTGCCTTTCCCTTAAAGAAAAGAAAGCAGTACAAACATGCAGTATACAATGATCCGCATGGGAGACGGGACCGAGAGGAAGATCTCCCGGCTGGTATTAGGTTCGGTACATTTCGGCACTATGATCTCCCAGGACGATGCCTTTCGGATGATGGATCTGTACTGGGAAGCGGGCGGCAATGCCATCGACACAGCACGTGTCTATGGTTCCTGGATCCCGGGCGAAGAAGCGCCGAGCGAAAGGACGATCGGAGCCTGGGTCCGGGCCCGCGGTCTTGAAAAAGAAGTATTCATCATGACCAAAGGCGCACATCCGCCGATGGAAGATATGCATCACAGCCGGCTGTCCCGTGAGGACATCCTTTTTGATGCAGAACGCAGCGTGGAGATCTTAGGACTCCCGAAGATCGACCTGTACTATCTGCATCGTGATGATGTGTCCCGCCCGGTATCGGATATCATGGGCAGTCTGGATGAGGCGATGCGGAAGCTGCCGATCCGGGCCATCGGCGCTTCCAACTGGCGCGCAGCCCGTATCAGCGAGGCCAATGCTTTCGCCGCATCAGCAGGCATCGCTCCCTTTACCGCAAGTGAACTGCGCTGGAGTTATGTGCAGTTCCCTGAAGGATACGGAGATGATACGCTCGTCACGATGGATGCGCAGGAATATGCGGCTTACAGCCGGATGGATCTGGCCGTCATGGCATATTCTTCGCAGGGGAACGGCTTGTTCCTCAAGGGATATGCGCCGGATCTTTCGGATCTTCCGGAGCGGATCCGGTTCATGGCAACGGAAGAGAACATCGCCAGATATCAAAGACTGCTTTCTGCTACGAAAAACCAGGGGATCAGTCCCTCGCGATTTGTGATCCGTTATATCACGGAGGATCCGCATCTGAACGCATTGGCGCTGGTCGGGTGTTCTCGGATCGAACAATTGAAACAATCATTGGAAGCTATGGAGGAGATCGAACATGTATGATATCATCGTCGTCGGCGGAGGTCCTGCCGGCATGACAGCGGCCCTGTACGCGCGCCGCAATGGAAAAAGCGTACTCGTCATCGAAAAGAACGGATTCGGCGGGCAGATCACCCATTCTCCGAAAGTAGAGAACTATCCCGGCTTTTACAGTGTCAGCGGCAATGAACTGGCTGAAAAGATGCTGGAACAGATCCTGGAGCAGGAAGCTGAGATCGAAGTCGAGACCGTGACCGACGTGCGCAGAGGTGATGGGCTGTGGGAAGTCGAGACAGAAGAGGGCAGTACCTATGAGGGCCGCGCTGTCATCCTGGCGACCGGCGTCAAGCACCGCATGCTCGGTCTTGAAAAGGAAGAAGAACTGGTGGGAGAGGGCATCTCTTTCTGCGCTGTTTGTGATGGTGATTTTTACACCGGCAAGAAGGTCTGCATGATCGGCGGCGGCAACTCCGCGCTGCAAGAAGCGATCCTGCTTTCCGAAAAATGCAGTGAAGTCATCGTGCTGCAGGATCTGCCGTATTTTACCGGTGAGCAGAGACTGCAGGACATCTTATTCGCGAAAGATAATGTTACTGCTTTCACCAATCAAAAGATCGTGCGACTGCTGACAGATGATAACGGTTTCTGCGGTCTGGAAGCTGAAGATAAGGTGACAGGCGAGCTCCGTACGATCCCCTGCGATGGGACTTTCGTTGCCATCGGTCTGATCCCGGAGAACGAACCCTTCGTACAGGTGGCGGATCTGAATGCTTATGGGTATTTTGATTCGGATGAATCCTGCACGACACGCACGGAAGGCATCTTCGTAGCCGGTGACTGCCGCAGCAAGCAGATCCGCCAGGTGGCCACGGCGATCGCGGATGGTGCTACAGCCGCGCTGGCCGCTTGTCGGTACATCAACGAGAATTAAGATGGAGACAGGATATTCAGAACGACAGGAGAGGATCGAACAGAGCATCCGTAAGAAGTTTCATAAAGAGCTGTTCAGCCGATTTGCCCGCGCGGTACGCGACTATCAGCTGGTCCAGGAGGGAGACCGGATCGCGGTCTGCATTTCCGGCGGTAAGGATTCCATGCTGATGGCAAAACTGTTCCAGGAACTTCAAAAGCATCGCAAGGTCCATTTCGAACTGATCTTCCTTTGCATGGATCCCGGGTATAACGAAGAGAACCGACGTGCGATCGAAGAGAATGCGGACATCCTGGGCATCCCTCTGAACATTTTCGAGTCACCCATCTTCGATACGGTGGACGTGATCACGGAATCCCCTTGCTACCTGTGCGCGCGTATGCGGCGCGGCTATCTGTACAGCAATGCAAAAAAGCTGGGCTGCAATAAGATCGCGTTGGGCCATCATTTCGACGATGTGATCGAAACTACGCTGATGGGCATGCTGTATGGCGGGCAGATCCAGGGTATGATGCCCAAACTGCACAGCACCAACTTCGAAGGTATGGAACTGATCCGGCCCATGTATTGCATCCGCGAGGAAGACATCAAACGGTGGCGGGACTACAACGGCCTGACGTTTTTACAATGCGCCTGCCATTTCACGGCCAATATCGAGTTTCTCGATAACGGTGCAAGCAATTCCAAACGCCAGGAGATCAAACGGCTGATCGCGGATCTCAAACAGGTCAACGACAATGTCGACATGAACATCTTCCGCAGCATCGAAAACGTCCATTTAGATACGCTTCGTGGCTATAAACAGAATGGGATGTACCATTCGTTCCTCGATACATATGATTCCTGATAAACAAAGGATGTGCCTATAGATACAAACACACGCATCTTTGCGCGTCAGCGCAGTAAGCGTGTGTTTGCAACTATAGGCACATCGTTTATTATTCGAAATCATATATATCAGATGATAAAATCGTCCTTTACTGCGGGTTTGAGCTCCCAGATGTGGAGGGCGGCATCACCTTCCAGACGCAGTGCGTGTTCATCAGACAAGGGGAAAGCGCGGGTGGTGAATACGGCTTCTCCATCATTGACGAAGATCTCGACGGAACTATGGTCGATGAAGATACGCATGTGATGCAGGCCTTTCGGCAGCGGGCGGGTACGGACTTCGCCTTGATCGATGTGGAAACGGCGCGTCATACCGGAACGATCGACGGACAGGGCTCTTGACTCATCATCGTAGGTAATGCGGATACCGCCGGTACCATCTTCTTTTGCGAGGACGGACAACATAACGTCGCCGCCGCGGGCGATGAATTCCACTTCGCAGGCTTTCGGAAGCGCGATCGTGTGCGGTTCTCCCACCAGTTCCAGTTCTTTGCAGCGCAGAGCTTTCAGTCCGGTCAGCGGCTGTTGGATCAGACGGCGTCCACGGACGGTCAAGGAGCGGGGCAGAGTCAGACAGCCTTGCCAATCTTCTTCATCCGTCGGATAGGCGGCATCGGGCAGACCCATCCACGCGATGATCGCTTCGCTGTCGTTGTTTTCAGAATCGCGAGCGACACATTCAGCCGCGTAGGAATCGAAACCAAAGTCCAGCACATGGAACTGCCCATGGGGTGTGGACGTAAGGCTGTCCCAGTCCATATCTCCAAGGATATAGCCGTTGTGATGGACGGTATCGCCCCGGCCTTCCAACTTCAGATGCTGGGGGCAGAAAAGCAGTACGTCCTGGCCGCTGATGCTTTCGATGGAGGGGCATTCCCACATATCACCGAAATCCTCATAGCCGGGGACTTTCAACTCACCGGCAAAGACCCAGTCCCGGTCGGGATACGGTGCTGTGTAGACCAGTACGCGGCCTTGCTTCGCCTCGTTCTGTGCCCCGAGCACGATGTAGAACTGACCGTTTTTCGCGATGATCTTGGGATCCCGCTGGTGTTCGGTATAACCTGGTGCAGGCCCGAACAAAGGTTTCGCCGCTTTGACAGGGTTTCCTTTATCTTTCAGGTCGACCAAGCAGGTGTAAGGAATGCGCGTCCAGTCCTCATCCCGGTGATTGCCGGTATAGTACAGGAAAAGTTCGTCCTGCATGGGCAGGGAAGAACCAGAGTAGGCTCCCTTATTATCGAACTCGGTATCCGGTCGGATGCAGACGCCCAGATTCTTCCAGGTGACAAGATCCTCCGAGACGACGTGATACCAGTATTTCAGACCATGCACAGCGCCCCAGGG
>JAFVHC010000254.1 GCA_017474705.1 Bacillota bacterium | reverse complement strand
TTCTTCCAGCGCTTTCGCAGCACCGGCGTTGTCCGTTACGCGGAAGACCATGTATGCTCCACCCTTCGTGGAAAGGAAAGCATAGGTGTATTCCACATCGATCTCATGAGCGGCCAGGATTTCCAGGATATCTGCCAGACTGCCGGGGCGATCTTCCATCTTAACAGCCAGGACATTGTTCAGACGTGTCAGATAACCGCCTTCTCTAAGGATCTCGTTCGTTTCTACAGGATTCTCGCAGATCAGACGCAGGATGCCGAAATCCTGAGAGTCCGCGATGGAAAGTGCGCGCAGGTTGATCTTATGATCAGCGATGAAACGTGTGGCTTCCGCCAGACGGCCTTTCTTGTTTTCGATATATACAGAGATCTGTTTGATCGTCATGTCGTACACTCCTTTCAACTTCAGTCGTGCAGTTTACGTTTATCGATGACACGGACCGCTTTGCCCTCACTCCGGGCGATGGTCTTCGGAGAAACCAGGTGGACCTTGGGGCTGATGCCCAGCATGGTCTTGATCGCACCGGCCAAATGCTTCTCCTGGACAGTGATTTCACGCATGGTATCGGAGAACTGGTCCGGTGAAAGTTCGACGTAGATATCCAATGTGTCGCTGTTGTGGACACGGTCTACTTCGATGAGATAGTTCGGTGAATAACCCTCTTTCAGCAGCACGGTCTCGACCTGTGACGGGAAGACGTTGACACCGCGGATGATCATCATATCATCACTGCGGCCCATCGGCTTGCTCATCTTGACCAGTGTACGGCCACATGCACAGGGTTCACGTGTCAGCACGCAGATATCACGCGTGCGATAACGAAGCAGCGGGAAAGCTTTTTTATCCAGACTGGTGAATACCAGTTCTCCCTTGGAACCTTCCGGCAGCACTTCTCCGGTGTCCGGATCGATGATCTCTGCCAGGAAATGATCCTCGTTGATATGCATACCGGTTTGCTCTTCACACTCGAAGGCAACACCCGGGCCGCTGGTCTCAGTCAAACCATAGATATCATATGCCTTGATGCCCAGAGACTTCTCGATATCACGGCGCATCTCCTCGGTCCAAGGCTCCGCACCGAAGATGCCGGCCTTAAGATCGATATCATCGGGCGTCAGCCCCTTTTCCTTCAGGGTCTCACCGATGTACGCCGCATAAGACGGTGTGCAGCAAAGGATCGTCGCATGCAGATCCTGCATGAACTGGATCTGACGCTCAGTATTACCAGAAGACATGGGCAGCGTGAGACAGCCGACCTTATGGGAACCGCCGTTCAGACCGGGGCCGCCGGTAAACAGGCCATAACCATAAGCGATCTGACAGACGTCTTCGTTGGTGCCGCCGGCTGCAGTGATCGCACGGGCGCAGCACTCCTCCCAGATATCGATATCATGCTGGGTGTAGAAAGATACCACACGACGGCCGGTCGTACCGGACGTGGACTGGATGCGCACACATTCCGAAAGCGGTACAGCCAACAGACCATACGGATAGGCATCCCTAAGATCCGCCTTGGTCAGCATCGGCAGTTTGTGCAGATCCCCGATGCCATGGATATCCTCCGGTTTGACACCGGCTTCATCCATTTTGTTCCGATAATAAGCAACATTATCATACACATGCCGCACCTGCTCGACCAGCAGAGCGCTTTGATGTGCCTTCATATCCTCCCGGGACATCGTTTCTCGTTCCGGTTGGAAATAACGTTTCA
>JAFVHC010000253.1 GCA_017474705.1 Bacillota bacterium | reverse complement strand
GACCTCATCCCGCTGCCCATCCTGCGCGAGACTTCCTACCATGATTCTCTGCTGCCGGAAGCGCCCTCCGCATCGATGCTGCGGGACCTGATCTGTGCCGGGGCAGATATTTCGCTGTATATGCCAAAGGAAGTCCTCCAGATCCTAAGAAGCAGCTCCTTGTGCGATCCTTTCGACTCCTGGGGGCCCCTGCTCTATGACCGTCTGCTCCATCACACCCCCGCATCTCTGGCCGGGATCCGCGATGTAAATGAAGGGCTCGAAAACCGCATCCTGCAGACGATCGACCGTCCGATGCCCATCTCCGAAGCCGTCGACCGGATCTCGACACGGCGCTATCCCAAAGCAAGGATCCGCCGGATCCTGCTGAACATCCTGCTGGAGATCGACGCCGCAGCCACATGTGCGCCTCAGTACATCCGTGTACTGGGCTTCCGCCGAGAAGCAGAACCACTGCTCGCGGAAATGACGCAGAAAGCATCCTTACCGATCATCACCAATCCCACCAAGGCACAGGGTCTCCTGCAAAAAGAAGCTTATTATTCCGATTTGTATCTGGCCCACGTCACCGACTCCGAAAAGACCCGCGGGCGAGAATGGACCGAACCCCTCACAAAATATTAAGATGCCATCCTTTCGGGTGGCATCTTTTATATGTAAGTTTTGATGATCTCTTCTGCGATCTCTTTTTTGGATACACATCGATCCATGGCCTGTTTTTCGATATATCGATGTGCCTGCGGTTCATCCATCTTCAATTCGGAGATGAGGACCCACTTAGCACGGTTGATGACCCTGATCTCTTCCATTTTTTCCTCGACAGACAGGGTCTTCTTTTCCATTTTTCTCAAGCCCTCTCTGGCGCTTTCCATCCAGTCCAGAGCAATGGAAAGCTGCGGCAGAGAAAATGGTTTGGCCAAGGTAAACACGCCATGTACCGCAACCTTTTCACGGATCTCATCGTAGATCTCGGAACGGATCAGCAGCAGAACGACTGTGCCCTTTGCATCTTTCGCATCTATCGCGAACCTCGTGCCGGTATCATCAGGCAGTGGAGCATTGATGATCACATAATCGTAGTTTCGCTCACTCCAGGCACGTTTGGCCGCACTGACACTGGAGACGATCCTGACCGGCTGATAGTGAGATTCAGGCAGGAGAGAAACCAGCGCACTGTTGATCTTTTCCGCCGTGGAAACGATGAGTACGCTGTATATCCGCTCTTCTAAAACCATACGGGATACCTCACCTTATTTTCCACAGTAGATCGAAAGAATCTCAGGAGGAATGTGTGCCTTGATAAAATCGCTTGCTCTCGCGGTTCTGCAGGCTTCCTCGAAGCTGCCAGGAAGTGTTTGATACGTGGAAAGCACATCTGCACCTGCCATGTACAGGTTGATATCAGACGGTGCGCATAGATCCAGTTTGTTCGTGATCCCGTCCAGCCCCGCATAGATCATCAGTGCGAACGCGAGATACAGATTGGCAGTTGGATCAGCCGAACGCAGTTCCATGCGGCGGTATTCACCGACAGCCGCTGGGATGCGGACCAGCTGTGAGCGGTTTTCATGCGACCAGGAAATATACCGCGGTGCTTTATGGCTGCCCAATCGTTTGTAAGAATCCTCGCTTGGATTCAGAAAAGCAGTCATCTCGTCTGCATGCTTCAGGATGCCAGCGATCATCTGAGAGAATATCGTCTCATCTTCCAAAGGCCGCAGCGACATATTGATATGGAAGCCGTTTCCCGGCTCGTTTTCCAAAGGTTTGGGCGAGAAATCCGCCGCCAGGCCGTTTCGATGCGCTACAGTCTTCACCACACGTTGGAACGTCATGGCTTGATCGGCCGCAGTCAATACATCCGCGTAGCGGAAATCGATCTCGTTCTGACCGGGTCCTTCTTCATGATGCGAACTCTCCGGACGGATCCCCATCTGTTCCAAGGTCAGGCAGATCTCTCGGCGCACATTTTCTCCTCGATCCTCAGGAGCAATGTCCATATACCCAGCCGTATCACTGGGGATCTTCGTCGGCTGCCCTTCTTCGTCCAACTGGAAAAGGTAGAATTCCTGCTCGGCGCCAAACGTAAATTCATAGCCGGCTTTTGCCGCGTCCGCAATGGCCGATTTCAAAAGATTCCGCGTATCACAGGCGAAGGGTGTACCATCCGGCCGGGTGATGCTGGAAAACATCTGAACGACACGGCCATGTTCCGGCCGCCATGGGAGCAGCATGAGTGTCTCCGGCTCCGGATGCAACAGCAGATCGCTGTGCACTTCATCCCCAAAGCCAGCGATCGCTGACGCGTCGAACGCAATACCGTATTCAAAAGCCCGAGGCAGTTCTTCCGCCACGATGGCGATATTTTTTTGCTTGCCGAAAACATCGCAGAACGCAAGCCGGATGAATTTCACATCCTCTTCTCGGGTGTATTGCATGACCTCTTCTTTTGAATACCTCATGACCATCTCTCCTGTTTTTTTCTTAATTTGCTACATACATCTGGCGGTATGGATTTTTACTGTCCGGCGTCACTACTGTGAACGGTGCCGAAAGCACGGCCTCTATATCCAGTTCAAACAGCTGACAGTACTCTTCCAGATGCGTACGAAGTTCCTTCAGATCCTCTGCTCCTGCCGGGCAGGCCGTGACCTGCGCGGGAAACGATACATTTTCACAAGCAGACCGCAGGAACATCTTGCCCCCATGCATCCCCGTGCATGGGAAGAATCCTACACATTTCTCCTGCGGCTTTTCCAGATTGAGCACAATGATGACGCCGCCGGCCTGATATTCGCCCAGAAAGCTGCCAGCCTTACCGCCGATCACCATCAAAGGCACCTTGTCCTTGTAAGCCTTCATGTGGATACCGGCACGATAACCCGCGTTTCCCTTCACATAGATCTTTCCGCCGCGCATAGCGTATCCCGCAGCATCTCCTGTGTTCCCATGGATCACGATTTTGCCTTCGTTCATCGTATCACCGACCGCATCCTGTGCATTGCCCAACACCGTGATCTTGGCTCCATTCAGGTAAGCACCCAGTGCATTGCCGGGGATCCCATGGATGGTGATATCTTTGTGCGCCATGCCCGCCGCAAGGAACCGTTGTCCGCAGCAGCCTTCTATTTCACATACTTCCGTTGATTTTCGGATCGCATCGTTCAAAACGCTTGGGTCCAATCCATTTGCACGAATCATCATAGGATTATACCACACCTCCAAACTTTTTGCTACGAATCTCCGGAGAAAATGCGGCAGTCGTTGCAGATATTTTAAGGATCTCAAAATTGACCGATGACAATGGTATTTTCTCACGGATCAGAGAGGTATAGATGCCCGCCCGCTCATCGCAGCCGATCAAGATGAATCCTTTCAGAAGGTCATCTTTGGTGAACAGCCTTTTCAGCGAAGTCTCGGTCTTTTCTTCGTAGACTTCGCCTTCATAAACGCCTGCCGTCATAGCGTGCAGTCCGAAAAAACCGATGGAATTCATGGGGATGGCTTTATCAAATACGACGCTGCCGCCCGCCATGTTGATGCCGGCCGTATACCCTTGCATGTACCCGTTCGGAAGGATCGCCAAGACCCGCTTCTGCCCCAGGGCGATATCCAGCCCTTCGGCACAGTCGCCGGCCGCATAGATGCCCGGCACAGATGTCTTCATCCTTTCATCCACAACGATCCCCCGGTCGACTTCTCCACCGATCTCCTTGAGCAAAACTGTATTGGCCCGGACACCTACAGCAAGGACCAGAACGTCGAACGAGACTCTTGCACCACTCTTCATATGTGCTGTATGACCCTCGAACCGGTCCACACTGTCGTTGAGATAAAATGTGATACCGTGCTGTTCCAGATGCTGCTGCATCAGGGCGGCACATTCCGCATCCAGGATGCTGGAAAGCACCCGATCGGCCAAATCACAAACCGTGACCGATGCCACGCGCTCCACGATCCCCTCGGCACATTTCAAACCGATCAAACCTGCACCGACGATCAGTACGCGACTGGTCGGATCGATCCCTCTCTCCAACGCCAACGCATCGTCCAATGTCATAAAAGAATACTTTTCAGCGACCGTATCCAGACCCGAGAAAGGTGGGACAAAAGGAGCGGATCCCGTCGCGAGACAGAGTTCTGTATAGGGCAGACGAGTACCGTCATCCACCTCGACCTCCTGTACATCATGCCGGATATGCAGTGCTTTCCGTCCGTACATGACCCGACACTTCATTTTTTCATAGAAGTCCTGCGGACGGTACTGCATCCTGTCAAGATCCGTTTTCCCCTCCAAATAGTAGGAGATCAGAGGACGGCAGTACACCGCATGCTCTTCTTCGGAGATCACTGTAATCGGGCTGTTCGGATCGACACCGCGGATCCCCTCGATACACCCGGCAGCGGCCACCCCGTTACCGACGATGACATACTGTTTCATAGCGCCTCACCCCGTTCCTCATATACGATCGCCTTGTTCGGGCAGCCTTTGACACATGCGGGTTCTCCGCAGGTATTCTGCAGACACAGTTCACACTTCTGCATGACACCGTCTTTGTTTGGTGCCAGTGCGCCGTACGGACATACCAGTACGCAGGTGAAGCACCCGACGCATTTTTCCTGATCGATCCGGATCACACCATCTTCTTTGGATAAAGCACCTGCGATGCAGCTTTTCACGCAGATCGGGTCTTCGCAGTGGCGGCAGGAGACCGCATAGGTGATCTTATCAGCCTCCTCGACGTGGATCCTGGGGTAGATCGGTCTGCCTTTGAGTGCCAGCACCATATCATCCAGGCCGGAATTCGCGAAGGCACAGTTATATTCACAGAGATGGCACCCCAGGCACCATGCTTCATTGACATAGACTCGTTTCATTGACTCATTCCCCCGCGTGTGAGATCCCCAGGATCTCCAGTTCTTTCTCGTTCAGTCCGACACCACGCAGCATCAGACGATTCCCCCGCAGTGCTTCTATGGAGTTGATCCCCATGCCCCCCATCAGTTCCATGATTTCATGGCGCCAGGCAGTCATCAAGTTGATCAGCCGCTCGCTTCCGATATCCGGGTTCAGCCGTTTGACCAGATCAGGCTGCTGGGTCGCAATGCCCCAGTTACACTTGCCGGTATGGCACGTACGGCAAAGGTGGCAGCCCAATGCCAGCACGGCGGCCGTGGCGATATAACAAGCATCCGCACCAAGGGCGATCGCTTTTACCACGTCAGACGCACAGCGTATGGACCCACCAACAACAAGGGAAATATTATTGCGGATCCCTTCATCACGGAGCCGTTGATCGACGGCTGCCAATGCCAACTCGATCGGGATGCCGACGTTGTCACGGATGCGGGTCGGTGCAGCGCCTGTACCGCCGCGGAAACCATCGATAGCGATGATATCCGCCCCACTGCGGGCGATGCCGCTGGCGATCGCGGCGATGTTATGTACGGCCGCGACTTTGACGATCACAGGCTTTTGATATGCGGTAGCTTCCTTCAAGGAATAGACCAGCTGCCGCAGGTCCTCGATGGAATAAATATCATGGTGCGGTGCAGGTGAAATGGCGTCGGTACCCTCCGGGATCATACGAGTCCGGGACACATCCCCGACGATCTTCGCCCCGGGCAGGTGCCCGCCGATACCGGGCTTCGCCCCCTGCCCCATCTTGATCTCGATAGCCGCACCGGCTTCCAGATAGTCTTCATGCACTCCAAAACGGCCGCTCGCCACCTGCACGATCGTATGCGATCCATATCGGTAAAAGTCCTCATGCAGACCACCTTCACCGGTATTGTACAGGATCCCTAGCGTCGAAGCGGCTCGCGCTAAAGAAGCATGTGCATTATAACTGATGGACCCATAGCTCATGGCCGAAAACATGACAGGCATCGACAGCTCGATCTGCGGCGGCAGGTCACAATTGAGATTTCCATCAGCCGTCCGCTGGATCTTCTCAGGCTTTTTGCCGAGATAGACACGTGTTTCCATCGGCTCGCGCAGCGGATCGATGGGCGGATTCGTTACCTGGGATGCATTGATCAGGATCTTGTCCCAGTAGACCGGAAGCGGTTTAGGATTCCCCATGGAAGACAGCAGCACGCCTCCGCTCGAGGCTTGTTTATAGATCTCCCGGATCGTATCGTTCTGCCAGTTGGCATTTTCACGAAGTACACAATCACTTTTCACGATCTTCAAGGCTCTTGTCGGACAAAGTGATACACACCGTTGACAGTTGACACATTTCGATTCGTCACTGATCATCATGCCGCGTGCTTCGCTGAAGGAGTGTACTTCATTCGCACACTGCCGTTCACAGACACGGCATGTGATACAACGGGCTTCATTGCGGATCACTTCGAATTCAGGATAGATAAACTCCACGCCCATTAATACGCACCCTCCTTCACTTTGACGATCACCGGTTCTCCTCCTGCCGGCGCATAGATATGCTCCGCATCCGGCTCCATCGTGCGGATCGCCGCTTCCTCGCTGGAGATAAATACTTTGTCACCCTTCTCCCCGACGACCATCGAGCGCAGCTTCAAGCGATCATTCAACGCCATAAGGCCACCGGTGAACCCCAGGACGATCGAGAACGGACCGGTCACGAGCAGGCTGGGAAAGACCGTGCGCAGATAGGTAAGTCTCCTGCGGGCCGCTTCATCCTGCTCTGCCTCGATCGTGCTCCAGAACGGTGCGGCGATCACGTTCGCGGCCTCCCGCAAGGTCAGGCCTTGTGTCCGGGTCAGAAAATCCAGGATATACGTGATGACCTCCGTGTCGGTCTGCAAAGTGCACTTATATCCGAACATTTCTATGAACCGGCGGTTGGCGTCATAAGAGGAGATCTCTCCGTTATGAACAACCGAGAAATCCAGCAGCGTGAACGGATGCGCTCCGCCCCACCAACCCGGTGTATTCGTCGGATAGCGGCCATGCGCCGTCCAGGAGTAACCTTCATACTCTTCCACCTTATAGAAGACACCGACATCTTCCGGGAATCCGACTGCTTTGAACGTACCTATGTTCTTACCACTGGAAAAGACATAGGCACCTTTCATCTCGGTATTGATCTTCATCACAGCCCGTGCGACCATCTCTTTTTCGTCCACTTGCAGGCTTGCAAGCATGGATTTGAGCGGCGCGACGAAATACCGCCAGATCATCGGTTCATCGGTGATCTCCGGTATCTTGCGCGTCGGGATCCGCTCTTCGTGGACGACTTCAAAATACTCTTTAAGGAATGCTTCGCAGGTTTTGCGTGTGTCGCGGGTATCAAAGAATAAATGCAATGCATAAAAGTCCTTGTATTCCGGATAAATGCCATAGCCGGCGAAGCCACCGCCCAGGCCATTGCTGCGCTCATGCATAGGTCTCATGGCATTTGTGATCATTTCTCCGGACATCCGTTTTCCTTCTCTGGAAACAACTGCCGCGATCGCACATCCGGATGGGATGCGCACCTGACCTTCTTTCATCATATGCCTGATCTTCCTTTCGGAAAAATAAAATAAGACGCCCATTGCCGCACAGGGACTCCGTGCGGTAATGAACGCCTTTGCTCATTTGTGCATATTATAAGAGGATAGATGCATACTGTCAATAGACCTAGCCTTTTTCGGCTTATTGACAGAATTTTCCGCCGGTCTATATGCAAAAAACTTGCAATTTTACAAATTGACACCTGAAAACTTGAGAGTGTATAATTCTCCGCATAAAGGCAAGGGCGTCTTCCGTGTTCACACGAAAGGCGCTCTTTTTCTTTATGATTTTCAGTTGAAATGGGGTAAGTGACATGACGGTTGAGTTTTGGTTTTTGATCGGCGCAGCTTTAGTCTTCTGGATGCAGGCCGGATTTGCCATGGTAGAAACAGGCTTTACCCGGGCAAAGAATGCCGGCAACATCATTATGAAGAATCTGATGGATTTCTGTATCGGCACGGTCGTATTTTCATTGCTTGGTTACACATTGATGATGGGCGAAGATTCTTTCTTTGGTCTCATTGGCAGACCAAATCTTGATTTATTCACACATTTTAAAGAATTTATCGCTGCACCTTCCGAAGGTTTTACAGATGCCAGCTATTTTGTTTTCAACCTGGTATTCTGCGCGACCACCGCAACGATCGTGTCCGGAGCTATGGCGGAACGCACCAAATTCGCAGCATACTGTGTCTACTCCGGTGTCATCAGCCTGGTGATCTACCCCATCGAAGCGCACTGGATCTGGGGTGGTGGCTGGCTCGCACAGCTTGGTTTCCATGATTATGCCGGTTCCTGTGCGATCCACATGGTCGGCGGCATCGCTGCACTGATCGGCGCGATCGTGCTTGGGCCACGTATCGGCAAGTATGTTAAGAATAAAGATGGAAAGGTGACCAAGGTCAACGCGATCCCGGGTCATTCCATTCCGCTCGGTGCTCTGGGCGTCTTCATCCTTTGGCTGGGCTGGTACGGCTTCAACGGAGCTGCTGCTACCACGACCAGCGAACTGTCTGCCATCTTCCTGACCACGACGATAGCTCCTTCCGTGGCCACCTGCACAACGCTGATCTACACCTGGGTCAAGAACGGCAAACCCGACGTATCCATGTGCCTGAATGCCTCCTTGGCCGGGCTGGTGGCCGTGACAGCCGGCTGTGACGCGTTTGACGCCATCGGTGCCGGTATCGTGGGTATCGTTGCGGGCATACTGGTCGTAGTTGTCGTCGAGGTCCTGGATCTGAAACTGCATGTGGATGATCCGGTCGGTGCCGTCGGTGTCCATTGTGCCAACGGGATCTGGGGCACGATCGCAGTTGGTCTGCTGGCGAACCCAGATGCCCCTGCCGGGCTTCACGGTGTATTCTATACTGGGGAGTTTTCTCAGTTCGGCATCCAGCTTCTTGGATTTGCCACCGTTGCAGCCTGGGCAGCGATCACCATGCTATGTTTCTTCCTGATGCTCAAGAAAATGGATTTCCTCCGTGCGGAAGCAGCGGACGAGCTTGCTGGTCTGGACGTCAGTGAGCATGGTCTTCCTAGTGCTTATGCGGATTTCATGCCGGCGGTGGACAAATACGCCGAATTCGGTACCGGCGAGCCTGTCATCGCAGTTACAGGTACCACACCGATCGCTGAGGCGGTTCCGGTGCAGCGTGAACCTGCCTTTCCGACGGATGGCCATAAGTTCACCAAGATCGAGATCGTTTTCAAAGAGGAACGGTTGTATGCGCTTAAGGATGCTATGTCCAAACTGGGCATCACCGGGATGACGGTCTCTCATGTCATGGGTTATGGCATGCAGAAAGGCCACACCGAGTTTTACCGTGGTGTCGCAGTCGAAACGGACCTGCGGCCGAAAGTACAGGTCGAAATCGTCGTATCCGCCGTCCCGGTGCGTGATGTCATCGAGACAGCAAAGAAAGTATTGTATACCGGTCATATCGGAGACGGAAAGATCTTCGTCTATGATGTAGAAAATGTCGTAAAGATCCGTACCGGCGAAGAAGGATTCGACGCTTTACAGGATGTCGAATAAGAGGGTCAGACTATGTGTTCTATTTTTGCCTGTTGTGGGAGCGTTCCGGATCGGAGCGCTCTCCTCGAAGGATTTCAGCGGACTAAATCCCGCGGGCCGGATGATACCCGGGTCGTGGATGTAGGAGATGGTTTTTTCGGCTTCCATCGACTTTCCATCATGGGACTGACGCCCTCCGGTATGCAGCCTTTCACATTGGATGGCAGTTATGTGATCTGTAATGGTGAACTGTATGGTTTTGAAAAAGAACGGGAGCAGCTGCGGCAGAAAGGCTATTCCTTCCAGTCTGACAGCGATTGTGAGATCCTCCTGCCCATGTATTTTGAATATGGAACGGATATGTTCGCCATGCTCGACGCGGAGTTCGTCTGTATCATTTACGACGGAAAAACAGGAGAATACATTGCTGCACGGGACCCGATCGGCATCCGCCCTTTATACTATGGCTACACTTCCAATGATGTGATCCTCTTTGCCAGCGAAGCCAAGAACCTTGTCGGTCTTGTCGGCAAGATCCTGCCGTTCCCGCCTGGACACTATTATAAAGACGGACAGTTCATCTGCTACCGTGATATTACCAAGACACAGACCGTCTGCCACGACGATCTGGAGATCGCCTGCGGAAAGATCCGTGAGAAACTGATCAGTGGAGTGAAAAAACGTCTGGTATCTGACGCAAAAGTCGGTTTCTTGCTGTCCGGTGGCCTGGATTCATCTTTGGTATGTGCGATCGCTGCCCGAGAAAGCGGCACGCCGATCGAGACATTTGCCATCGGTATGAGCAAAGATGCCATCGATCTGAAATACGCAAAACAGGTCGCAGACTTCATCGGAAGCCATCATACAGAAGTATATATGACGCCGGATGAAGTGCTCTCCTCTCTGGAGGATGTGATCCATCTTCTGGGCACTTATGATATCACAACGATCCGTGCCAGCATGGGCATGTACCTGGTCTGCAAGGCGATCCACGAGCAGACCAGCATTCGTGTGCTGCTCACAGGGGAGATCTCCGACGAATTATTCGGCTATAAATATACTGATTTTGCACCTTCCGCGGATGCTTTCCAGGAAGAATCGGAAAAACGCGTCCGTGAGCTGCATATGTATGATGTACTTCGCGCAGATCGCTGCATATCAGTCAATTCTCTCGAAGCCAGAGTGCCCTTTGGGGATCTGGATTTTGCCGCATATGTCCTGGGTCTGGATCCTGAAAAAAAGATCAACACCTATGGTAAGGGAAAGTATCTGCTCCGTCACGCCTTCGAGGGGCTGGGCTACTTGCCGGACTCCATCCTTTGGCGTGAGAAAGCGGCGTTTTCTGATGCTGTCGGCCACTTTATGGTGGATTACCTGAAAGAATACGCCGAGACGCAGTATTCGGACGCGGCATTCGAAGCCCAGCGTATACAGTACGGCCATGCCCGTCCATTCACCAAAGAATCGCTGCTGTACCGCGAGATCTTTGAGAAATACTATCCCGGACAATCGGAGATGGTCGTCGATTTCTGGATGCCGAACAAAACGTGGGAAGGCTGCGACGTGGACGATCCGTCCGCACGTGTGCTTTCCAATTATGGAGACAGTGGAATATGATCCATGAAGAATGCGGTGTGTTCGGAGTCTATTCCGAAAAGCCGGTGGAGGCCGCGGCTCTTGCGTTTTATGGCTTATACGCCCTGCAGCACCGGGGACAGGAAAGCTGTGGAATCATCGTGAATGACGACGGTCTGTTTTTTACCCATAAGGACCTGGGACTGGTCAGCGAAGCATTTACAGAGGATGTGCTTACAAAACTGCCGCGGGGAAGGATCGCGGTCGCTCATACCCGATATGGCACGACAGGCGCCTCTAGCAGGCGCAACATCCAGCCGATTGAAGTCAATCATCAGAAAGGAAAGATGGCCCTTGCGCACAACGGAAATCTTTCAAACGCCGCCAAGCTCAGAGACCAGCTGGAATTGTCAGGGGCGATCTTTCACACGACGAGCGATACGGAAACCATCGCGTATATTGTAACGCAGGAGCGGCTGAAGAGCACTTCGATCGAAGAAGCCCTAAGCAAGGCTATGAACACGCTTGAAGGTGCATATTCGCTGATCCTGATGTCTGCGCAGAAGCTGATCTGTGCCCGTGACCCGCACGGCTTCCGGCCTCTGTGTTATGGGCAGCTACCGGACGGAACGTACATCGCAGCCTCCGAAAGCTGTGCGATCCACGCCGTGGGCGGCCGTGTGATCCGGGATATCCTACCAGGCGAGATTCTGACTTTCGGACCGGACGGTGTGCGTTCCAATCAAGAGCACTGTGGGAAGCAGGATAAGCGTCTGTGTGTGTTTGAATATATCTACTTTGCCCGGCCGGACTCCGTGATCGACGGACGCGCCGTGCAGACAGCCCGAAACAAAGCGGGGCAGATCCTGGCCATGATCCATCCGGTAGAGGCTGACATTGTGATCGGCGTCCCGGACTCCGGTCTGGATGCTGCGATGGGGTTCAGCCGGGAATCCGGAATTCCCTATTCGATCGGGTTGATCAAAAATAAGTACATAGGGAGGACGTTCATCGCACCGGATGGACGATTGGACCAGGTAAAGATCAAACTGGCGCCGGTCGTGGAAGCTGTGCGAAACAAGCGGGTCGTTCTGGTGGACGATTCGATCGTACGCGGAACTACCTGTGGAAGGATCATCGCACTGCTTCGGGAAGCTGGCGCTAAAGAAGTCCATATGCGGGTCTCGGCACCACCTTTCCTGCATCCCTGCTTTTATGGAACGGATATTGACTCGGAGGATCAGCTGATCGCCGGTCATCTGAATGTTTCCGAGATAGCAGAGAAGATCGGGGCGGACACGCTGGGCTATCTTCCTGTGGAGGCGCTGGAGGAACTTGCCGGAGGTGAAGGCTTCTGCGATGCATGTTTTACGGGGAACTATCCGACAACGGTTCCTCAGAACGTCCGTAAAGACCGATTTGAAGAGAGACTGTCATGGAAAGAAAATTGATTTTGGAGGATGGAACGGTTCTGACCGGCCAGGGTTTCGGTGCCTTGGAAGAGAAAGTGCTCGAGATCGTTTTCAATACCTCTATGGT
>JAFVHC010000252.1 GCA_017474705.1 Bacillota bacterium | reverse complement strand
GTCTTCTCCAACCGGACGCCATGCAGCGACCAGGAGGGTTCCATGTTCAATCGTTCCAGCGGATCGCTGACCAGGCGGCCTTCCGCGCTCCAGAAGCTCTTGAATACATGCCTGGTCAGGCAGCCGCAGGCATCACCCTCAACATAAGGAGTCAGGCCGGACAGGCAGAAGCTGGAGAGGTCCTCCAAGACCACCGGCGCGTCGCTCTCATTGATGAATTCACTGCGGACGGTGATCCCTTCCCAGCCATCTTTCCAGGATACGATGTGGCGCAGTTTATGGCCCTGCCCGTCCTCCAGCGTCGTTACGACCTTGCCGGCTTCGGCTTCCTGTAAGACGAACCGGAAGCGCATGGCGGATAATGAACCACTCAAGGAATGACCGTTCATGTAGGCGCCGGGCAGCATATCTCCACGAATATGCAGCTGTACCAGCGGATCGATGAATTCTTTCTTGTCCGCAAACGGCAGATCCAGACCCGCGGGAACGATCAAAAAGCCCATATGGCCCCTGTCATTCTGCAAATACAAAAGATCTACTGCTCCGGCATTGTGACGGAATGCTATGTCCTTCATAGGTGCCTCCTTTAGCTTATTCCTGGCCTTTGGTAAAAGCGGACGGGGAGATCCCAAGGACCCGCTTGAACGCCCGGCGGAAACTGACGTCGCTTGTGTAACCTACCTGATCGGCCACGTACTTGATCGTGACTTCCTGGTTCTGCAGCAGGGTGCAGGCCGCATCGATCCGCACGTTCTCCAGATATACGTGGAAGGACGTGCCCATTTCCTGGAACATATGGTTCATGATCTGCTCCGCGATGCCCAGTTCCTCGCACAGCAGGGCCTGGTTCAAGGCCGCGTTGTTGTAATTTTGGTTGATATAATCCAGGATGCGCTGATGGATCTCATCCAGGTTGGACCTGGCACTGTTCTGCCTCAGATGTGCCTGCATCGCCTTCTGCAAAGAGAAGAGCACCCGTGAAAGGTCGTCAAAGGTCTCCACATCCTGCATCTCCAGGAACAGTGAATGGATCTCTTCTTCATGATAAAACGTTGCCTGGCCCCGCTGCAGACTGCTGCGGATCGCCTGGAACAGGCTCTGCTGCATCGCGTCGTTCAGTGTTGTCAGCTCATAATTCTGATAATGGATCTCATCGATCAGTTCTTGCAGTTTGGCCTCGCTGCCATACCGGATCAGCTGGGAGAGCCGGATCTCCTGGTTCAGGGAGTAGTGGAAGATCTGCTGTTTTTCGGGCAGATCCTCAGAGGAATAGGCGTAGGTCTCCTTATCCTTGACGACGTGCATGGCCAGCTCTTTGCACTGTGCATAGCATTGGCTGACCTTGTGATAATCATCCGTAGGATCGGACAGGAAGAAGTCCTGATGATACTGCGTCTCCACCTCAAACTCCTCGCCCAGTTGATTGATCACTTCTTTAATGGAAGGAAGCAGTTCGGACTCATTGCCGGTACTTGGACCGGAGATCAGGAAGACGCGGTTCTTCTCATCGATATTGAAGTCGTAGAGCTTGGCCCCCAACATCTCTTCCATCTTTGCTCGATATACAGCGGCCAGTTCTTCACTTGGAATCGGAGCCGTGCGGCCCATGCGATGGGCATGTACGTAGGCGACGAGCATGCGCCGGCCTTCCAGTTCCAGGGAACTCATGGACAGGCTTTCCTGGAACAGGGGCGTATCGGTTTCACCCGTCAGCAGCAGACGGCCCAGAACTTCCAGATCCAGCAGCTGGAGACGGGTCTCATCCAAACCGGACTGCTCTTTGCTCCGGTTGATCAGATCTGAGATCGCAGATTCCAGGAATCGGAAGTCATCGATCGAATCAAAACCGCCCGGTTCAGAATAGATCTCGGCCAGTTCTCCATGAATACGTCGGAGCGGCATGGCGTTGCGCCGTGTCAGGATGCCCAGCAGCAGGAAACTCAATCCCAAAAGGGCGGCAAACGCAGACAGTACCACGCGCCGTACCTGGTGCATTTTGGCCAGTACCATTTTGGAAGGGATCACGGACCCGTAGATCCATCCGTTTCTTTCCGAACGGACCAGGTTGACCAGCTGCCCCTGTTCCATGAACTGCAGTTCTTCCATTTCCGACAGCTTTGAGATCAGACCATCCAGGAATTCTTCTTCCAATAAAGCACCGTTCCGGCAGATCAGTATCTGATGATTCTCGTCCAGGATGAAAGCGACACCTTGATCACTGTAAGTTGCGTTCTGCAGCAGATCATTCAAAAAATTATCGTCCAGACGGACCATGACCAGGGCGGAATTGATCGGGCTCGGGTACGAAATCAGGTCCGACATATAATAAATGGAGAACTGATTTGGATCCGTGGAAGGGATCGGAACGTAGCTTTCCGAGATCGCACGAGCAGAGATATAGTCGTTGAGTTCGGCATATGTCATGGACGTATTATCGAACGTCAGATTCATACGTGACTCGTCATACACCATACCGGAACCATTATCGATCACCAGGCAGCGTGGATGCGTCGTCTTTTTTCCAAAGTAAAGGTAGACCTTACTGATCAGCGAAGTGACCGCGTTGTACTGCGGGATGTGATGATTGACTTTGTACGTAGAAAAAACGTGATTCTTATTCCACTTCCACTTATCATACAAGTTGAGAACGTTTTCATCTTTACGCAGCGACATGGCTAAAGACGGCATCGCCCGCAGGTTCGCGTCGGTGATATTCTTCGCCTGCACCAGTGCCGTCTGGACCTCCTTGTTGGATTGCCGCATGATGACACCCTCCGCAGTGCGAAGCGTGAAGATGACAAGAAGAAATGGTATAAGCAGAATCACATAGTATGAGATGACAAAGCGAAACAGAAATTTCTTTTTTCTCTGTTCAGGGGCAGACTGTTTCATGGAAAGCCTCCAAGGTAAAATATGACGTATTATACCATGAAATACTGCTTTTCTGAACCAAATTCGGCAAAATTGTTTGTGATTTCTGAAAATCGTATGTTTTGTGCAGGTGGAAACAGGAAAATCGTATGCCGAAATCAGACATTTGTCCGTATGCAAAATGGCGTGCGCACAATATAATTCAAAAAGAAAGGGAGGTGTACGCATTTGAAGAAAAAACAAAAAAATGCAAGTAAGGCCTGGATCCGCCGGGACTGGGATCTGTATCTTATGCTGATCCTGCCGATGGTCTACATCATCGTTTTCAAATACGTCCCTATGTATGGTGTGCAGATCGCATTCCGTGATTACAATGTGTTCAAGGGCATGTCGAAAAGTCCTTTTGTAGGATTCAAGTATTTCAAGCAGTTCTTTGGTTCTACCGAGCTGCCGAAACTGGTCGGCAACACCTTGAAGATCAGTATCTACGGTTTATTTGCCGGCATGATCTTCCCGATCATCCTGGCTTTGGTGCTGAATTACCTCGGACTTCTGCGTTATAAAAAGATCGTGCAGACGGTAACATATGCACCGTACTTCATCTCCACCACGGTCATGGTCAGCATGATCCTGCAGTTCCTGGCTTGGGATTCCGGCCCGGTCAACCAGATCCTGCAAAAGCTTGGCAGCAGCCAGATCGATTTCCTGGGTGATCCGAAGAAATTCGTTCATCTGTACGTATGGTCCGGCATATGGCAGTATACCGGATACAACGCGATCATCTACATAGCGACGCTGTCCAGCGTAGATCCGACCTATCATGAGGCGGCCGTCGTCGACGGTGCGACCAAATTCTGGCGCATCTGGCACATCGACCTGCCCTGCATCAAGTCCACCATCATCATTTTGATGATCATGAGTCTGGGCGGTACGCTGTCCACAGGATTTGAGAAGATCTACCTGATGCAGAACAACATGAACCTGCGGGCTTCAGAGGTTATTGATACGTACGTATATAAAATAGGTATTGCTTCACCTATCGCCAACTACTCGTATCCCACCGCGATCGGTCTGTTCCAGTCCCTGGTCGGCATGTTCATGATCATCCTGGCGAATACGTTTGCCAAGAGGATCGGGGAGGAATCGCTATGGTAAGGAAGAATCCCAATCATATCAAAAGCCTTGGCATCGATCGTTTCTTCGATGTATTGGTCTATGTTTTAGCTACAGTAGCGTTCTTGATCATTTTGCTGCCCCTGATCAACGTCGTCGTATGCTCCTTCAGCGGCGGCCGTGCCGTCCAGACAGGCAAAGTCCTTCTTTGGCCTAAGGACACGACTCTGGACGCCTACAAGATGGTCTTTGAGTACAGGGACATCTGGATCGGTTATCGGAATACGATCTATTACACGGTGGTCGGTACCTTGTTGAATATCGTATTCACCACGTTGATGGCGTATCCGCTGTCCCGCAGACAGCTGCGCGGCCGTGCTTTCATCATGCGCATCCTGGTCTTCACCATGATGTTCTCCGGCGGTCTGATCCCGAACTACCTGCTTGTCAAGAACCTGCACCTGATCAACACGTCCTGGGCACTGTGGCTGCCCGGCCTGATCAGCGTTTACAATGTCATCGTCATGCGTACCTATTTCCAGACTACCATCCCGGATGAACTGCTGGAAGCGGCACAGATCGATGGCTGCTCCAACTGGGCGTTCCTGCTGCGCGTCGTCCTGCCGGTCTCCAAGGCGATCCTGGCCGTTATGGTCCTGCTGTACGCGGTCGGCCATTGGAACACCTATTTCAACGCGATGCTGTACTTGAGCGACAAGAAGAAGTATCCTCTGCAGATCTTCCTGCGCGACATCCTGATCTCCACGGATATCGACATGAGCAGCATGACGGGCAGTAATGTCCAGGAAATGCTGCGGCGCAAAGAAATGCAGATCATTATGAAGTATGCACTTATTGTGGTCTCATCCGTCCCGATCCTGATCGCATATCCCTTCGTTCAGAAATATCTGGTCAAGGGCGTCATGATCGGCTCGGTCAAGGGATAAATCAAAAGGAGGAAAAATCATGAAGAAACTGCAAGTCATTCTGTGTATGCTTCTTGCCTGTGTCATGATCCTGGCTGCCTGCGGCAAGAAAGCAGATGCACCGGCTGATACCAGCAAAGAGGAAGCAGCTCCCGCAGCGGAAGCTGACACGGAAAAAGAAGAGGCGCCCGCTGAGGAAGCTCCCGCGGAAGAAGCGCCCGCAGAGGAAGCTCCCGCTGGTGACTACGACGAGAATGGTGTTTCTCCGGAGCACGTATTCCCGATCGTTGCGGACACGATGAACCTGAAGGTCATGGTCCCGAACACCACTCAGGTCACTGACTTCTCTACCAACGAGTTCACCCTTTGGTATGAGGACAAGACCAACGTCCATGTAGACTGGAACGTTATCCCGCAGGACAGCGTTTCTGACAAGGTCAACATTTCCCTGTCCAGTGGCGATATGCCCGATGTCTACATGCAGTGCAACATCTCCCAGACCCAGCAGATGGTCTACGGCAGCATGGGCGCTTTCGTTCCGATGAACGACTACATCGACAAGTACAGCACCATGTTCCAGGACATCGAAGCACAGGTCCCGGGTCTGAAGGACATCATCACGATGCCCGACGGCAACATCTACTGCCTGCCTTACATCGAGAAGTGCGTCCACTGCGAGAACTCTTCCAAGATGTGGATGAACACGAAGTGGCTCGAGAACGTCGGCAAAGAAGCTCCGACCACCGTCGAAGAGTTTGAAGAACTGCTGAAGACCTTCAAAGAAATGGATGCGAACGGTAACGGCGACGCGAACGATGAGATCCCGCTGCTGAGCTTCGAAGGTGGCTGGCACAGCAACGCCCTTTCCGGCTGGCTGACCGACCCGTTCGTTTACACCGCACCAGACAACAACTATGTCTATCTGCAGGATGGCAAGATCCAGCTTGCTTACATGCAGGATGGATGGAGAGATGCCATGGCATGGCTCAACTCTCTGTATACGCAGGGTCTGTACTATGACCAGAGCTTGATCATCAACAATGACCAGGCCCGTACCGTTGCTGCCAATGAAGCTGGCGACAACCTGGTCGGCTGCTTCCCGAACGGTGTTCCGAGTGCTGTTCCTGGCGACGCTCTTGAGATGTGGGGCGACTATACAGCGATCTCCCCGATCGAAGGCCCGGCCGGTCGTTATGCGACCTTCATGCCGTACAGCCAGATCACCCCGACCTGCTACATCATCACCACCACCTGCGCTAATCCCGCAGCTGCTTTCCGCTGGGGTGTTGAGCAGTATGATCGTGAGATCAACTTCAAGAAAGTCTTTGGTAATGAAGGCGTTCAGTACCTTCGCATCACTCCGGGTGAAGGCGATGTTCCGGCCGACGCGTGCGACCTGAATACCGGCGATCCGTCCGAGCTGGCGATGTTTGCTGATGGCGTTATGTGGGGCGATGAGCAGAACGTCGTATGGCGTGCGAATGGTCCTCGTATCGATACTCCGGATGCAAAGGCCTATCGTTACAACCAGTATCAGATCGGTACCTATGAGGACAACATGGAGTATCGTCTGAGCTATGATACCCGTAACAACTATCAGCCGTATGATCCCGATCCGTCTCAGTGCCTGCCTCCGCTGGTATTTGACGATGCACAGTCCGCAGAGCTGGCCAACAGCCAGACCGTCGTTCTGTCCTACGTCGAAGAGATGGCCGCTCGCTTCATCTCCGGTGACCTTGATGTTACAAGCAACTGGGATACCTACCTGAACGAGCTGCAGGTCAAGGGTGCGCAGGGTATGATCGACATCTACCAGGCTGCCTATGACGCGAAGAACTGATAAGTCTGCATAGACGAAGTTCCGAATCTACAGTATAATTGTAAAAAAGAGGAGCGGCAGCGGGGATTTCCTCGCTGCCGTTTTTTAGGAGGATTGGTATGCTTCAGGTTTTCAAGAAACCCCGGGACCGCGTGGAAAGCGCCGCCCGCACATCGGACGTTCTGACCATTGAAACTGTGCGCGGCACGCTTCGCCTTGAGCCGAAAGCGGCCTCGGCGGTCCGTATTCGTTATGCTCCCTTGCATGTGCTACGCGATCCACAAAACCCCAGGCACATCACGGGTGTAGAAAAACATGTCTTCTCTGATACGAAGGGGATCGGCATCCTGGAGGATGGCGCCTTCTCTGACTGGACGTGGAAAGAGACGGAAGACGAGGTCCTGCTGGAGACAGCGGCAGTCCGCCTTCGGATCTCCCGCAGCGATGCCGCTGTGACATATGAAAAGCCGGACGGTACGCTGCTGCTTAAGGAGCGGGCCATCGACCCGCGCGAACTGGAACCTTTCACTTCTTATATTCTGGATCCCGACGGTGAGGCTGTTGTGGAAGAGATCGAAACCGCGGACGGTGTGAAGAAAGTGGTGCGAGACGCAGCTAAATTAGCTGGTCCGGAACTGTATCATACCCGCCTGCATCTGGATTTCCAGCCCGACGAACATATCTACGGTCTGGGCCAGGCGGAAGAGGGTGTGCTGGATCTGCGTGGTACGACACAGTATGTGCACCAGGCGAACCGCAAGATCGCGGTACCATTCTTCCTGTCCACAAAAGGCTACGGTCTGCTGTCAGCCACCGGAAGTCCCGCCGTCTTTGAGGATACCCAGTACGGGACCTATTTCTATACCGAAGCCGACCCGGAGATGGATTATTATTTCTTCCAGGGCGATACGTTCGATGACATCATCCGTGGATATCGCCGTCTGACCGGCGCGGCCATCATGCTGCCGGCCTGGGCCTTCGGCTATGTCCAGTCACAGGAACGGTATGAAACGCAGGCAGAGATGCTGGAGATGATGGCGGAATACCGCCGCCGCGGTCTGGGTCTGGATTGTCTGGTCCTTGACTGGCAGTCCTGGGAGGACGGGCTCTGGGGGCAGAAGACCTTTGACAAGAGCCGGTTCCCGGATCTGAAGGGCTTGACGGATGATCTGCACAAGGGCAATGTCCGCATGATGGTCTCGATCTGGCCGAACATGCATGAGAGCTGCGACAACTATAAAGAATTCAAAGACGCAAAGATGCTGCTGCCTGCAGACGCGATCTATGATGCCTTCCGCCCGGAGGCCAGGGAACTGTACTGGAAGCAGGTCAATGAAGGCATCTTCCAGTACGGCGTCGACGCGTGGTGGTGCGATTCCAGCGAACCGTACACACCGGAATGGGGCCATAGAGAACGTCCCGAGACCGCGCGTCAGTTCGATGAATTCGTCGAAGCGGCTTCGCTCCACATGCCGGCATCCCTGACCAATACCTACGGCCTCGTACATGCGCAGGGCATCTTCGAAGGTCAGCGTGCGACAGATCCTTCCAAACGCGTTACGAACCTGACCCGCAGCGGTTACACCGGCCAGCAGCGCTACGGCACCATCCTGTGGTCCGGCGATACCGAGGCTACCTGGGCGACGTTCCGCAAGCAGATCCCTGCAGGTTTGAACTTCTGTGCCGCAGGCCTTCCGTACTGGACTCTGGATATCGGCGCATTCTTCGTCAAACGCGGCATGAGCTGGTTCTGGACAGGTGATTACGAGGATGGTATGGATGATAAAGGCTTCCAGGAACTCTACACCCGTTGGTTCCAGTATGGAGCATTCCTGCCGATCTTCCGTGCCCATGGTACGGACGTGCGCCGTGAGATGTGGGCGGTCACCGAGCCTGCGTTCTATGAAGCTCTGGTCAAGGTCAATCAGCTGCGCTATCAGCTGCTGCCGTACATTTACTCCATGGCGGGCCATGTCTGGAAAGACGGAGACACGATCTTCCGCATGCTTGCCTTCGATTTCCCGCAGGATGATACCGCCTGCCGGATCAAGGATCAGTTCCTGTTCGGTCCCAGCCTCATGGTCTGCCCGGTAACCGAGCCGATGTATTATGAGAAGGAGTCTACACCGATCGAGCGGCCGAAGATCCGCAAAGTCTATCTGCCGGAAGGAGAGACGTGGATCGACTGGTACACCGGCACGTCCTATGCGGGCGGTGCCTGGATCACCGTGTATGCTCCGATCGACCGGATCCCGCTGTTCGTGAAAGCCGGTTCCATCATCCCGATGGCGGAGAAAGGAGAGTACGCGGCTGAATCGCTGAACGGTCCGATCCAGCTGGTCGTCTTCCCCGGCAAGGACGCTGTTCTGGACTATTACGAAGATGAACAGGATGGCTACGGCTACGAAAACGGTGCCTACAGCCTCCGTCATATCACCTGGAACGAAGCGGAGCAGAAGCTGAATATCGGCGATGCCGTATCTCCCGCCGGCTGGCAGCCCGAAGACCACGACTTCATTACCGTGATCAAGTAAATACATAAGACTGAAGCTTTTCTGTACATGGCAGAATCCTAAAAAGACAAATCCACCATGCTCAGACAAAAAAGATCCCTTATATATACCGACGACGGCCTTGCACAGGCTCCTATAAAAATGCGCATAGGTGCTTGCACTTATGCGCATTGAAATACGAGCCTGCGCTCAGCCGAGGAGGCATATATAAGGGATCTCCATTATTTCCTGTCGATCGTATCTTGCACCACTTTTTCCGGCCGCTCCATGAGCTTTTCGGGTTTCATGAAGCACATGAGAGCTTCATGGATGCCCATGCCGAAAACGAAACCATCCGTGATGCGTTCGTCGACGACGAATTTCATATTGATGAAGACTTTCTTTCGAGTGGTGCCGTCCTTCTGGGGCACGTATTCGATGGACTTTTTGCCCAGTGCGCCGAAAACGGAAAGGGTGCCGAAGTTATAGATATGGTGATAGACAGAGTCCATGCCAAAGCTGCCCATGTTGGTGATGAACACGCTGGTGTGGAAAGGACTTAAGTCGGTCAAGGCCTTTGGCAGCAGGCCATGGTTGTCCAGATGGCGCAGCAGGAAGAAGACGAAGCGCAGCACCGGCGTAGGGATCTTGCCCAGCGCGAGTTCCAGAAAATCAAAAGCGTTCTTCTTACCTTCCTCAACGTTCTTGGTCTCCATGTCGACTTCTGCGATCTCTTTTTCGATGGCTTCTTTGACTTCCGGCAGGGTCGCGTCCAGATGGAAACGGGGCATGATGATGGTGCGGTCGGCATCTTCGCCCATGCCTTTTTTGACTACCATGGCGAATTTCAGCTCATTGCGGGCGTAGATGCGATGCCCGATGGCGAAGCGGTTGATCTGCGGTGTCTGAGAAATGGCGCGGACAAAGGCGGCGAACAGAACGTGATATAATGTCAGATCCGGCATATCCGTGCGACGGTGCTGGCGCACGAATTCCTGCACATGTGTGATATCGACTTTTTCCTCGAAGAGGACCCAGGAATCACTCTTTTCGTACATGACGAAGGGTTCGATCAGGTTCATGGGTTCGATATTGCGTACGCGAAAACCGTCCTTACGATCGCCAAAACGGCGTTTACGACCTTCCAATGGCAGCATATGGTAACCTCCACAAATGACTTTGATTCAGTATAAGGTAAATATTAGACTCCGTCAAGAATCAAACTTCGACTTGTACGATATACGGCCGGTGGTCGGACACCACCAGTTCCGGCACTTCTACATGAAGGAAGCGGCAGGTTCCGCAGGCCATGATATAGTCGATCTTGACTTCCGGGGTGTGAGAAGGGTAGGTCTTGGTATCTTCCGGCAGAAGGTCGGCAGAGTCCTGATACACAGTGTGCAGTTTTTGGATACAGGGGCTGTTCGGCTCCAGGTTGAGATCGCCCATGAAGATCGTCGGTTTTGCAGGATCGGTCAGTGACAGAACGGTGTCCACCGCGTTGGCGGCTTCTTCCGGTTCCAGCCCGAAATGGGTGTTCATGACGGAGAGTTCGGTACCGGAAGGCAGATGGACGGACGCGCAGATCACACAGCGGGTCTCATAATGACCGTCCGGCCTGACGGGATCCGGATCCGGGATCATGACCCGTTCTACCGGATCCATCGGGTATTTCGACAGCAGAGCATTTCCGTAAGGCCCATATGTTTCTGAAGACAAGGCTTCTCCGAAGAAGTAATATGGAAAGCCGCAGGCCTCCGCCAGGTGTCGGGTCTGCGCGCTGAAACCGGGCTTGTCCGCAGCATCACGGACTTCGTTCAAAGAAACGATATCCGGGCGGAAGCGTCGGATGGCTTTTGCGGCACGATCCAGATCGATCAGCTGGACGTCGGATAGATCCGGTGTGCGAAGACGTCTGGCATGATCCACTCCGTGTTGTATATTGAAAGTCATGATCGTAAGTGTCATTGTTCCTACCTCCCCGTCACATTATAACCGCCTGGTATGACAAGTCAACAAAAAAGAAAGCACGTACCGTGCAAGTACGTGCATAAGATAAGGAATAAAATAAAAGGGAGGAGAAAACTCTTGTTATTAGCTCTTGACGATAATTATAATACAATAAACACCAAAAAGATACAACGACAGAATGATTTCAGATTTATTACAGAATTGACTTTTATTTAGCCGGATCCGTGCACTCATTCTTGACAGTTTTCTATAGAAAAACTATTATATATAAAGTGATAAAATGTATGAAATGGAAGCAGGAGCATATCGATGATCGATAGAAAGATAAAGAAAACAGCTTTGCTGTTATGCATCTTTTTCGGATGGTTCGGAGCACACCGTTATTACACCGAAAAGTGGCTGACCGCGATCTTATATACGGCGACCCTCGGACTCTTCGGATTCGGCTGGCTGATCGATATCGCGCTGATCGCGGCGGATCAGTTCTTGGATGCGTCTGGACAGCCGCTGTTGAAAGCAGGCGATCTGGCCGGCGGCACATACGGCGTATATGCGGTGCCACCGCAGAAAGTACAGCCGGTCCCCGTGCCAAACGCGCCTACGGTGAAGCTGACGCCTGCACCCGTACGTACCGTACAGCCGGCACCGGTCGGTACACAGCCCGTACAGACATCGCCTGTCCGGAAGATGGTGACCCGCTTCTACACCTGCCCGCTGTGCGGAAAAGAGCAGGCACAGTATATAGAGGAAAACAAGACGTTCGCATTCTGCATCTCATGCGGTCAGAAGATCGACCTGACGCCGAAAGCCGTGTCGGACGAACCCAAAGCCCGACCGATCTCCTTTACGGTCACGGCTTATAATGGGACAGATCCTTTTATTTTTATCAGCTACGCGCACCGCAACAGTGACAAAGTCATCCCGATCATCGCAAAGATGCAGGCGGATGGATACCGCGTGTGGTTCGATGAAGGCATCGATCCGGGCACTGAGTGGGACGCCAACATCGCCAACCATGTGCGGGGCTGCAGTCTGATGCTGGCGTTCATGTCCAAAGAATATCTTGCATCGGAAAACTGCAAGGATGAACTGAATTTCGCCAGAGACCTGAGCAAGAACAGGATCCTGATCTACCTGGAAGACGTGGAACTGCCTGATGGTATGGCCATGCGTCTGAATCGACTGCAGGCGATCCACCAGTATAAATATGAGGACCAGAAAGATTTTTATGAAAAGCTGTATAATTCGCCGGACCTGCAGAGTCTGCGATGACAGCCGGGAAGTACTATGTATCACCTGCGGGGCTCCGCGGGTCAAATCAAGGAGGTAGTTTATGCAGATCACACAGGTAAAGCCGATCACTGACAAGATTCGGGCCAACATGGAGAAAGTTATCGTCGGTAAGACCGATATCATCGATCAGGTGATGACGGTACTGCTGGCGGGCGGCCATGTGCTGCTCGAGGACGTGCCCGGCACAGGCAAAACGATGCTGGCCAAAGCCTTGGCAAAGTCCGTGGCCTGCACGTTCAAACGTGTACAGTTCACACCGGACCTTCTGCCGAGCGATCTGATCGGTATCAATTATTATAACCAGAAAGAGGGCGAGTTCGTCTTCCGTCCCGGTGCGCTGTTCACCAACATCCTCCTGGGCGATGAGATCAATCGTGCGACGCCGCGTACCCAGTCTTCCTTGCTGGAAAGCATGGAAGAGAAGCAGATCACCGTCGACGGCAAGACCTACATATTGGACAAACCGTTCTTCGTCATCGCGACACAGAACCCCGTCGAGACACAGGGCACCTTCCCACTGCCGGAAGCACAGTTGGACCGCTTCATGATGCAGCTGTCCATGGGTTATACGGATACAGAGGATTCTTTGACCATCCTGAAGCGCTTCGTTGCCGGTGCGCCGCAGGACGAGATCGAACCTGTCTGCACGCAGGAGGAACTGCTCGATATGCAGAAGACGATCGGAGAGGTCTTCATCCACGATAGTGTCGCCCGCTATGCCATCAAGATCATCGAAGCGACACGCAGCCGCGAGGAGATCGCGCTGGGCGTCAGCCCACGCGGCAATATCGTCTTCCTTCGGGCGGCGCAGGCCTACGCTGCCATCCAGGGCCGGACTTTCGTCACGCCGGACGACATCAAGAAACTGGCACTGCCGGTACTGGGCCATCGCATCATCCTGCGCAGCAATATGCGCAGCCGTACCACCCAGATCGAAGCGATCATCGAAGATATCCTGAATACTGTAGAGGCGCCGACTGAGAATTTTGAGAGGTAACCTATGCCCATAATCGTCATCTTTGCGGTGGTCGGGCTCGTATATCTGGTCCAGAAGAAGATCTACGAAAAATACTGGAACCGCAACCTGGAGGCAACGGTAGCCTTTACCGACCACTACATGTTCGAAAGGGAGCAGACGACGCTGACGGAGACCATCACCAACGCGAAAAAACTGCCCCTGCCCTGGATCCACGTCAAATTCCAGATCCAGCGCAATGGGAGCGTAGAGTTTTACCGCAATGACATGTTCAGTATCCTGTTCTATCAGCAGATCCGCCGGCGCATCCCCTATACGTTCACGGAACGCGGCGTGTACACCATCAAGGGCATCGATCTGGTCAGCTACAATCTGTTCATCACGGACAAACTGGCCGAGACACGCCACACCGGCGACACCCTGTTGGTATATCCCCGGCGCATCGATACGGAGGAATTCCGCATCCCCTATGAGCGTATGAACGGAGAGATCGTCACCAAACGTGCGCTGATGGAGGATCCCTACATGTTCAAGGGCATCCGCGAATATCAGCCGTACGACAGCTTCCGCAAGATCAATTTCAATGCCTCCGCCCGTGCCGGAGAATGGATGGTCAACACCCAGGACCCCACGGTCTCCCAGACCATCCACATCCTGCTGAACATGGAGAAGGGCACGGAGCATTATGAAGCCTGGCTCTATGAGCAGAGCATCCGCATGGCGGCTTCTTTGGCTGCCCAGTACGAGGAAGATGGGATCCCGGTCAGCATGTACTGCAACGGCAAGGATCTGATCACCGGTACCGATATCACTGTACCTGCCGGCAGCAGCAGCGGCCACGTGCACGAGATCTTCAGCGCTTTGGCCCGGCTGGATATCACAGCGGCGGTGGATCACCCGATCGCCCGCGATCTGGAGCAGGCTTTGAAGACCCGTGATCCGGATACGCTGTACGTCCTGATCTCGCCCTATTATGGGGCGGATCTGAAAGAAGCTTACGGGGAACTGCGCTCTTATATATCGGCGGTGCAGTGGATCCTGCCCGTATCCTACAGGGATATGTCCGATCCGGAGTTCACCGGCCGTAAAGTACCGGAAGAATTGGAGGATGTCTACCTATGGAAGAACTGAACACATCCACCACCAGCCGGTTCGAAGGGATCGGGTTCGAGATCACCAAAGTCGTATACATTTTCTCCATGGTCTCGGTGATCGCAGCCTGTCTTATGGCGACCTATTCCAAAGATGCCCGCTACCTGCCTCTGTGCATGGTGCTTCTTCTGGTGCCGGTCTATTCCGTCATCATTCGCCGCCTGATCAAGAACTTCTTCTTGTTTTTCCTGGCGCATGTCCTTTTGGTCGGACTCATGCTGCTGTATAAGAATCCGGTGGTCATGGCGCTGATCGGCGGCTATGTGCTGGCAGACATCATTTACATCTACGTGCGCAAGATCTCGGGTGTCAATGACCCGATGACCTCCGCCACCTTGATCGTCGCTTTCGCTGTGGCTTTGATCACGTATATCTTCTGTGCGCGTATGCAGATCCCGTTCGTACAGCCGGTCATCATTGCGGTCTTCATCGTGCAGATCGTAGCCTACCTGGTCTACTTCCATCAGATGAACATCCATGACACGCTGGAGGTCAATACAGAGTCGGCCAGTCAGTCCATCAAGAAGATCAATCGGCTGAACTCCAAAGTCATCTGGATGTTCGTTATCGTTCTGCTCATCTTGATCGGCGTCGGCGTCCTTGCCCGGCTGGATGTCATCTTCACCATGGCAGGCCGAGGGCTTCTGGCAGGTCTTCGGTTCGTGCTGTCGTTCCTGTTCCGCGGCGGCAAGACTGAAGCGGAAGCCAGACCCGTCTATGTGGATGAAGCGGGCGGACAGGGGGATCCGAACACGGTCCCGGACGATTACGTCACCTGGCCCATCTGGCTGATCCTGGAAAAGATCATGTTCGTGCTGGGCGTCATCGTGATACTGTTCCTGATCGGATATATCTTCTATCGTCTGTATCAGCGGTTCAAGATGGACCGGGTCGAAGAGGACGTTCTCAGCGATTATGCGGATACCACCGTGTTCGTCGAACGGGTCAAGCCGGAGAAGCGGGAGCGGCGCAGCCTGAGAGATCTTTTCAATGTGACGAACGATAAAAAGGTACGGCGCATGTATCAAAAAAAGATCCAGCGGCGGATCAAAGCGGGTGACAAGATCACCGCGGCGGATACACCGCGGCAGATCGTGGAGATCGTCAAAGCGGAGGATCTTACGCAGATCACCGAAGTGTATGAGCGTGCCCGTTATTCGGATATCCCGATCACGAAAGAAGATGTACAAAGCATTTCATAATATATCGCACCTAAAAGGAGAAAAACTGCCATGAATACATGGAACGATGCCCCGATCACGGCGAAAATGCCATGGAAGGGCCATACGGAAGATATACCGCTGTATCTGGATTATTTTCAAGGTTCAATGTTCGAAGCGGTCGAAAAGATCGCCAAGGAACATCCGAACCAGGTCGCTTTCGACTTTATGGGCCGGCCTACGACCTACCGTGCGCTGATCGAGAACATCGAGAAGTGCGCGAAGTCCCTCAGGACCATCGGCGTCCGCGAGGGGGACAAAGTCACGATCGCGATGCCGAACTGCCCCCAGGCGCTGTATATGCTTTACGCGGTCAACCTGATCGGTGCCATCGCCAACATGATCCATCCGCTGTCCGCGGAGAAGGAGATCGAGCATTATCTGAACTTCTCCGAAAGTGTGACCGCCATCACGCTGGATCAGTTCTACGGGAAATTCGAAAGGATCCGCAAGAATACCAAGGTGGTCAACATCATCATCGCCAGCATCAAAGATGCGTTGTCCAAGCCGGTCAAGGCCGGATATATGCTGACCGCGGGCCGCAAGATCGAAAAGATCCCCAAGGACGCGCCGGTCATCCGCTGGAAAGAATTCCTGCGCTTGGGCAAAGCCTGCTTCTACAACTATAAAGTGCAGAAAGGCTTTTCGGATACAGCGGTCATTCTGTATTCGGGTGGTACGACGGGTACCACTAAGGGCATCGCGCTGACCAACGGCAACTTCAATGCGCTTGGGGCGCAGATCGTGGCGACGAATCCCATGTTCCGACGGGGCGACAAGATGCTGGCTGCCATGCCATTGTTCCATGGATTCGGTCTGGGAGTCTGCATCCATTCCATGCTGTGCAATGGAGGTCGCTGCATCCTGATCCCGCGCTTTACGCCGAAATCCTATGCCAAGCAGATCACGAAATACCAGTGCAACTTCATCGCCGGCGTACCCACATTGTATGAAGCACTGCTGCGCCTACCGACCATGAATGGAGCGGACTTGAGCTGTCTGAAGGGTGTTTTCTCCGGCGGCGATTCCTTGTCCATCGAACTGAAGAAAAAGCTGGACACCTTCCTGTATGACCATAACGCCAAGATCCAGGTGCGGGAAGGCTACGGTACGACCGAAACGGTCACTGCCTGCTGCCTGACACCGCCGCATATGTCCAAGGAGGGCAGTATCGGCGTACCGTTCCCGGACACCTATATCAAGATCGTCAAACCGGGCACGGACGAAGAACTGCCCTATGGAGAAGAGGGTGAGATACTGCTGGCCGGCCCCACCGTAATGAAGGAGTACATCAACAACGAGGAGGAGACCAACGATACCCTGCGCCGCCATGCGGACGGACTGACCTGGGTCTACACCGGCGACCTGGGCACCATGGATCCGGAAGGGTTCGTATTCTTCCGTGGCCGGGCCAAGCGCATGATCGTGACCTCCGGTTACAACGTATATCCGGGCCAGATCGAGAACATCCTGGATGCCCATGATTTCGTCCAGATGAGCTGGTCATCGGCGTGCCGGATCCCTATAAGATGCAGAAGGTCAAGGCGTTCGTCAAGCTGACGGCCAAGGCGGATCCCACAGAAGAGACGCGTCAGATCCTGATGGATTACTGCCGCGAGCATATCGCCAAATACGCCATGCCGTACGAGATCGAGTTCAAGACCGACATGCCCAAGACGTTGGTCGGCAAAGTGGCCTACCGGCAGCTGGAGGAAGAGGAATTGATGAAGATCCAGGCCCAAAACACAAAATAAGCCGAAAAAGAGGGGCCGTACCTATATAACCTTGCTCGCTAGGTTTGCTAAAGCAAAATACGCGAGCGCGGATATATAGGTACGGCCCTCTTTATCATGTTTTTTCGCATTGGCCGAGATGATTGATACTTTTTTGAACTCTCTCTGAATGGAATCACTCAAGGTAGATTCCTTTTATTAGTACAAATAATCCACGATATCTGGGTTAACCTGATAAAGAATGAGCTGTGCGCCTGAATGATCTTTCTTAAAGGAGAGCTCAATATCTGGATTAGCCAAGGAAACTCGTCTCCATTCTGCAATCCCATTGGTTTTATTTATATCATAAACATCAAGTCCAGACTTTTCATAGGGTTCCCCGTACTTGCCTATGAGGTATTCATATACTTTTTTCACATAAGGGTAGTAATCTGACTCGCTTCTCTCAGAACCCCATTTCCATACTTTGCGGAAAGTGCCCAAATGATGGTTCTTAACTGGCTTCTCATTAGCGTAATCCTGCAGCAAACTGTTATAGTTCCCATAGAGAAAATAGAGTTCTACTTCAGTTTGTTGCCCCTCAATAGATTCCGATAATGAATAGGTTCCGAATGACTCATTCAGTTTCATGATAATTCCATTAAGTGTCAGTTGCTCTGAAAGGACAGCAAAGGATTCATCAAAATACTCATCAAATTCGACTCCGACAACAGATGTCTTTAATGCTTTAGGCTCTTGTTTTTTGCAGCTGCATAATAAAACCAATGTCAAGTGGATAAATGCTACTACAAGAAATGACAGTTTTCGCGTCTTCATTTTACTATTTGTGGTTTAATTAAGATAAGGCATAGGGTCGCCTACCAACCTGATATACTGTTCAGCTCCATTACCTATGACTATTCTTATTCTATGTGCAAAAATAGTATAGTAATAGTATGGAGCGTAACTTGTAGTTGAGTACATATGGTTTGCTATAGGCGGGTTTTTCTCTATGTCAATGCTATATCCATAGATTCCAACGTATGTTCCGCTTGAAGTATAAGCATGTCCATTCGTAAGATACTTCACTAGTTTTTTTGTTGTGCCTGTAGTTACAGTTTCTAGCTTATATGGTCTGTATGTAGTATTTCCTGCTATCGTCGCAGAATTCCAATAGGCTGATGCAGTTACAGTTCCTTTAGTACCACCACCTGAACCACGAGTTTCCCCCTCGTTCAATGGATCAATGAATTGAATATTACCATATTCGTCTTCAAGATAAGAAACCAAAAAGGTCACTTTTGTTGAACTTCCAAAAGTTTCAATTGCCTGTAAAACAGTGGTCTTTTCACCAGTGTCGTTTTCTGCAATTGATAGCATGAATACAGCGTCATCATTGATACTAACTCCTGCATCCTTAAATAAACGTTGATAAGTTGCTTTGACATTTTCTTCATCATTTTTCTGATTCTCAGATAATGCAAAAAGAGGTGTTTGAGTTGATAATACTATAACTAGAACTAAAAAAGCAGAAATCATTTTTTTTCATGGTGTTGCTCCTTTCTGTTCCCTTGCCACGGATTCCTTTCATGTCACCAGTCTACCACCGATTTTGAATGATGATTCATGGATTGTCTGAATTGACATCATTTGTGTCCAAATTGTTTTGAAGAATGACTCTGGATAAGAATTCGGTGCTTGTTATCTCGTATGACACCGATCCTTGATTACGCTCCGCGCACATGTCTATGCTCCGTATTCCAAATCCATGTTTGTATCTATCTTCGGGTTTAGATGTGGTTCGAAGTGTTGATTCTGTTACGGAATTTTCTACAATACTGTTTTCACAAATGAAAGCATAAAAATCTCCTGTTTGATCTATCGTATAGCGGATCCATCTTTTTTCAGGGTCATCAATCTTACAACAAGCCTCGATGGCATTATCCATCTGATTGCTTACAATTGTACATAGATCTGTCATTGAAAAACAAACGGTTTTCGGGATACGGATATTGTGAGAGAAGCGTATCTGATTTTGTTCAATCAATGGAATTTTGCTATACAGTACTGCATCGATAAATCTATTGCCGGTACTGATAATCATAGTTTTTCCGGTTTGATGTTTCAGCAATTCAGCAATATACTCTTGCCGTTCTTTTTCCGGCATATTATGAATCGTCATCAGGTGGCTTCGAAAGTCATGAGCCTGAATACGTAGTTCATCGTTTTTGTTAGCCAGTAGATTGAATCCCTGGGATATTTCATGATTCATGGATAAGAGAAGGCTCTTAGTGTAATGTTCTGATTCCCATCGTGTTCGAATCGAAAACAAAACGAGCAGCATAATGACACAAAGCATCAAGAGAATCCAGGAGAGGATCGTTGTTGTTTCGGAAATACCCAAAGGGGCTGTCTTGATTACATGTAGTAAAGCCTGAGTGACCATGGCAGCTAAAAGAGTTATTCCTGCAAGAATACATTGATACTCTTCTCGTATGGAAGCAAGCTTACGATATAAAGACCTCGATAACAAAGTAGATCCCCATAAGATAATAATGTGTACAATGATCTGAAGAACGTGCAGATGAAAATCGAATCGTAATCTCATAAAGCCAATATGAAGAGATGATAGACTCGGATGAATCAATATGACCCCTACATCTGCCACTGTCCCAATCGCTAAATGAATAAATACAGCTATGCTGGCGGCAAGTAAATGAAGAGGAATCCGACTCCGTTTAACCAGGAAGGAAAGAACAAAAGCAATTCCTGCTTTGATAGGAATCAAGCCGACTTCATTCATATTTGTAAATTGCAGGAGATACAAGAAACATGAATAAAGAATGATCGATAAAACTGTG
>JAFVHC010000251.1 GCA_017474705.1 Bacillota bacterium | reverse complement strand
GGATCCCGCACCAGCCGCCAGAAGCTGCCCAGTTCAAAACGCTCCGGCGTGCAGCCGACGGACAACGCTTTGTCCCGCTCCCACCGTGCGCGATAATCATCACAATAATCCGGCTCACGGAGCCAGCTGTAGAACTCGATCTCCTCGAAATAGGGCCGGAACAGATCCACGATCCAGGCATCCGCGCCTTCTTCCATAGGCCTGTTCGGCATGTGGGAAAGCCAGCAGTGCCTGCACCGGTTCGGACAGCCGAACAAGTCAACACAGATCGTCAAAGGCCGCTTCTTGCTCACCATTGCGCCACCGATCCATCCGTATGGAACAGACGCGGGGTATCCCAGTTGCCTTCAAAGGTATGCGCGCGGACGAAGTCCTCGTCCACCTCGATGCCCAGACCCGGTTTGTCCGTCAGTTCGACGTAGCTGTCCTTGATCACGATGGGTTCCTTCAGATATCCAACGCCGCGGTCCCTTCCGTCTTCCATGCCCGGATGCTCCTGGATGAGGAAGTTCGGAATGCAGGCATCCGCCTGGATGCAGGCCGCCAGTGAGATCGGTCCCAGCGGGTTGTGCGGTGCGACGGAGCAATGATAGGCTTCCGCCATCGCAGCGATCTTCTTCGCCTCGAAGATACCGCCGCAGTGGCAGATATCCGGCTGCAGGACCGTGGCCGCATGCTTCTCCAGTACTTCACGGAAGGCGAACTTGGTGAACAAGCGCTCACCCGTCGCGATCGGTACGCTGGTCTTGGAAGCGATATAGGCCATCATATCCACGTTCTCCGGCAGCAGGGGCTCCTCGATGAACATCGGATAATACGGCTCGAACGCATCGATCAGGCGGTTCGCCATGCCTGCGTGGATGCGGCCGTGGAAATCGATCCCGATGTCGACGTCATCGCCCACGGCTTCGCGGGCTGCGGCGATCTTCGCTGCATTACGTTTGATATATCCAAGGGTGTCCACATGCTCGACCGGCGCGTCCACACCCATTTTGATCGCATTAAAGCCTTGTGCGACCCGGGCTTTTGCGCTCTCAGCGCATTCTTCCGGAGTACCGCCGCCCGCATGGGCATACATCCGCACCTTGTCGCGGCAGCGGCCGCCCAGCAGCTCATAGACCGGCACGCCCAGCTGCTTGCCCTTGATGTCCCACAGCGCCTGCTCGATACCGCTGATGCAGGCCGTCAGGATCGGGCCGCCGCGGTAAAACGTCGTGCAGTACATGGTCTGCCATAAGTGTTCGATGCGTGTCGGATCCTGGCCGATCAGGACAGGTTTCAGTTCTTCTATGGCTTTCTCGACCGTTTGCGCACGACCTTCTATGACCGGTTCGCCCCAGCCGACGATGCCCTCATCCGTACTGATCTTCAAGAACATCCATCGTGGCGGCACGTGAAAAGTTTCCATGTTTGTGATCTTCATGATGCAGACCTCCTCTCATGACGGATCAAACAAATCTGTTTTCTGTCAGCACCGGCAGCAGTGCCCCACCGTCGATAAATAATGTCGTTCCCGTGATATAACCGGCTTTGTCGGACGCAAGGAAGACCACGGCGTCGCCGATCTCCTCAGGTGTCGCAAACCGTCCCGCCGGGATGCGGCTCTCCGTACGCGAGCGCCCTTCGGTCCTGGGCCAATCGGCCGAGGCCGTATAGCCCGGTGCGATCGTCACGACGCGGATCCCATATTCCGCAAGCTCCAGTGCCATGTTCTTACCGGCTTTCTCCAGGCCGGCCTTGGCAGCCGCGTAGAAGCTGGCATGCGGCCAGCATCCGCTCATATGGTTGGACGAGATCAGGATGATCGCCCCATGCTTTTCATGACGGACCATGTTCCTGGCACCGCCTTGCGCACAGAAAAAGCTGCCGCGCAGATCTGTGGAGAGCACCGTATCGAACATCTCAGGCGTGGCTTCCAGGAAAGGCTGGAACCGCGTGATACCCGCATTGCACACCATCAGGTCCAGGGCACCCAGTTTCTCTTCGACCGCGTCGAACATGGTCCGGATCTCCTCCACATAGCGGATATCCGCCTGAAACAGTACGACTCGCGCACCATTGGCCCGGCACAGTTCCGCCGTTTCCAAAGCGCCTTTTTCCGACGTATTGTAATGGATCCCGACATCATATCCATTCTTGGACAGTTGCACCGCGATCCCCCGGCCAATGCCCCGGCCGGCACCGGTCACCAGCGCGGTCCTTCGTTTCGTATCGTCCATCATATCTACTTCCCTTCACTTCTGACGGCAGCTACGCTCTTCATTATACATGTTTTCAGGGAAAAATAAAGCTCTTTCATAACAAAGGTGCGATCCACACAGTCCATGCCCAGCTGATCGGCATCGCCAGCAGCATGGCCGGCACCAGATCGATCAATGGCACCTTCACGACCTTCAGGATCGACAGTCCGGTGGCAAGAAGAACGATGCCGCTGACTGCCTTGAAATCATTGATCATGACTTCCGTCGTCAACGGATAGATCAGCCTCGCGGAGAAAAACAGCAGCAGCATGATGGCGAGCTGCGGTAGGGCGATCAAACACGTCGCCTTGCGCAGATTGCAGGCAAAGATCAGCGCGGTGAACAGATCCAGCACGGATTTCGCGATCAATATACTATGATCCCCATCGATGCCCGAGATCAGCGTGCCATAAATACCCGTTCCACTGGCACAGAACAGTACGATCGCCGTCTGCAGCAGGTCGAAATCGATGTCTCCCCCCAAGTGCACCTTCTTCAAAACGGTACCGACACCCCGTCGGACCCTTGCATCGAGATGCAGGAAGGTACCTAGTGCCGTGCCCAGGATCATGGAAAAAAACACAGCGGGCATGTTCTGCACCAAAATAACCGAAGTGATCCCCATGGTCATTGCACAAAAGCCAAACACGATCATCAGCGTTTGCCGGAACCCGGTCGACACTTTTTCGCCCAGCAGACTGCCTGCCAGGCCTCCCATAACTACGGAGCAAACATTGACGATGACTCCGATCGGCATATAGAAGTTCCTCCTCAGATCCTATATTATGCGTACATTATAAAACGTTCTTCTTATAAAAATCAAGCCGGCCCAGACGCCGCTCCGTGCGCAAAATAGACAAGATACAGCCATGACATTTGTCAAAAGTGCAGGTTTGCCAAAAACAGGTATACGTTGTATAGTATGTTTAGTTGCGACATCCACGTCGATATTGAAAATGGAGGAAACACTATGACGGATCTGCTCCGCTTCCCTTTGGAAAACTATGAAGTCAGAGCCTGCACTCTGGATGGCAGAACGGTCCATTATCGTGCTTTTATGGGCTTGGAATACTGTGCGCATCCTTTGGATCCGATACAAAAACTGAATCTGTTCGTTCCGGAAGGATACTATCACGGTGAAACGATCTCTGGATATACCGCAGAGACTGCACCTATCTTTCTGCCGAATACCGTAGGCGGATATATGCCCGGACCTGCGGATGAACCCGGTGAAGATCGGTTCTCACACACTCCGAATTCTATATTTCTGGCGCTGGAACATGGCTTTGTCGTGGCCAGCGCAGGTATCCGCGGCAGGACGTCAGGCAAGGTCTCCAAAGAATTTTTCGCGGGCAGCAAGGAAGACAGTCCTGGTGCAGCAACAGGCCGCATGGTCGGACGCGCACCTGCTTTGATCGTAGATTATAAAGCGGCGATCCGGTATTTGCGGCATAACCGGGATCTGATCCCCGGTGACACCGAGCGTATCGTGACTAACGGGACCAGTGCCGGCGGCGCGCTTTCTGCACTTGCCGGTGCGACGGGCAACCATCCGGATTACACTCCCTATCTCGATGCCATCGGCGCCGCTGACGAGCGGGATGATGTCTTTGCCGCCAGTTGTTATTGTCCCATCCATAATTTGGAACATGCCGACGCCGCCTATGAATGGTTGTTCGCGAACGAAGGGCAATATCACAGCATGCGGTTCGAAAGGACAGAGCATGGGATCGCCCGTATACCTTGCATCGGTGAAATGACGCTTGACCAAAAAGAGATGGCACAGGAGCTCAAAGCTCTATTCCCATCCTATGTCAACAGTCTCGGGCTGACAGCTCCGGACGGTACGCTCCTGACGGCGGCTCCGGACGGTTCCGGCAGTTTCCTGGATTATGTAAAGCAATATGTGCTGTCTTCAGCTGACCATGAACTTAGGACCCTCGAAACACAAAAAGCACTTCCCTGGCTCATGGTGCCCGGCAGCGAGATCGAACAGCAGTCATATCTCAAGACTCGAGACAACCAGATCCAGGACCTGGACTGGGAAGGCTTTATCCACAAGATCACCCGCATGAAGACCACGCCTGCCTTCGACGCGGTGGATCTTTCTTCTCCGGAAAATGAGGAATTCGGTGATGAGACTGTAGAAGCCCGTCATTTCACGGAGTTCTCCATGCTGCACAATACAGTCCCCGGAGCGGAAAAGGCTGCCGCGGACAAGATCCGGATACTGAATCCCGTCCTTTACATCAAAGACCCTGATGCGGATACCGCAAAGCATTGGCGGATCCGCCATGGTGCTTTTGATCGTGACACTTCTCTGGCGATCCCGGTCATCCTGGCGACACTTCTCGAAAATCATGGGATCGATGTGGATTTCCGCCTGCCCTGGGGCTTGCCGCACAGTGGCGACTATGATCTGCCTGCCCTGTTCGAATGGATCGACAGGTGTGTACAACAACCATGAACCCATTAGAAAGGAGCCTCTTCTATGGAACCTGAAATCAAAACTGTCATCCATCCCGCAGGGGAATTGATCGACTTCGAAACGGTCTTCGAGGAGAACACCTCTTTGACCGATGCCCCGGTCAAGACCGGCCATTTCGAGCGCGTCGAATATACGACCGATGCCTACGACGACGGCGTCGATCATCCGAAATTCTGCAACGTCTATCTGCCCTGGTGCTATGACCCGGAAGATAAGGAGACCCGATACAACGTCATGTACTATCAGCATGGCAATACCTGTGATCCGGATCTTTTCACCATCCCGGAGGTCAAGGACAAGCTGGACAACATGTTCGCCTTCGGTGACGTGGACCCCTGCATCCTCGTCTTCACGACCTACTACTTCGACGTATACACCGACGTGGAGACCCGCAAGACCACAGGCGACGTACCGGCTGGCGATGGCGGGGGTTTCTCCGGAAATCCTACGATCAAACCCAACTTCTACCGTGAAGTCGTGGAAGACATCATCCCGGCGGTGGAGCTGAAATATAACACCTACCTGAAGTCCGGTTCTGACGAGGACATCAAAGCGGCGCGCGACCATCGCGGATTCAGCGGATATTCCCGCGGCTGTGTATGCACCTGGTACATCCTGCACAATGATTTCGAATATTTCCGCTACTACTCGCCCATGAGCTGCATGACCACGGCGGGCGGAAAGATCCGTGACGAACTGTCCGAGCAGCAGGTCATCGATTATCTGACCGCACCGATCAAAGCCCATCCGGAACTTCCCTTCTTCATCTTCGCGAGCGATGGCTATCCGAACGACGTCCAGGCCATGATCGACCAGTTGAAATATGTAACGCACGATCCTGTCTTTTCCTACGGTAAAGATCCCGAGAAGAACAATATCTTCTTCGCGGTATCCGACTTCCCGCACAACGACCTGTATTGCCCGTACTACTTCTATAACTCACTGAAGGTGCTGTTCAAATGATCAGAAAAGCAACGGCGGAAGATGCTTCGCGGATCGCGGAGATCTCCATATTTACCAAGCGGCTGAACTATCGTACGATCTTCCAGAATGACAAGGTCTCCTTTGGGGAGATGCAGGTCTATCCGTTGGCCAAGACGTATATCGACCATCCTGAAAAGCTGGAAGGCATCTGGGTCTACGATGATGGCTTCGTCAAAGGTTTCATCCACATAGCGGGCCAGCAGATCCTGGAACTGTATGTCGATGGTTTCTTCTCGAACCAGGGCATCGGCAGCCAGCTTCTCACTTTCGCGGTCCGTGAATACGGCTGCACCACCGTATGGGTCCTGGAGAAAAACACGAAAGCCCGACGCTTCTACAGAAAACACGGGTTTGTCGCCACCGGCGGCAGCAAGCTGGAGGAAGGCACGGATCAATACATCATAGAATTATCACTATAACAAAACCGGGGCAGAACATTCTGCCCCGGCTTTTTATATTTCCAGGATCTATCTGCGCAGCATCTCTTCGTCCAACAGTCCCAGGCGGTCCGCCTGCAGGATCGTCATCGTTTTCGTCTTCATGTAATGCTCCGTTCCTGTTGATCTAAGAATTTTATATCATACGAATGTATCGCATCCAGAAAACAAAAGATTCAGCCAAGGCTTTTGTGGTACCTCAGCCATATGATTCTATGTCATATTACAAAATGGATTTCAGGATCGTTCCCATATTCGCCAACGCTATGGAAAGCACTGCCAGCCCCAAGGCGACGATCACGTGCACCCAAAGCTGATTGACGACCAGACCGATGAATTCGCGGATTTCTGCATTAGGCCAGAAATACCACTTGGTCTTGGAGCCCATGCCGGAGGCTTTCATCCCGGCCTGTCTGGCGAACATGCCGCCTCGGAACACGTGATAGTAGGTGGTCGAGAAAGCAACCTTCGCGTCCGGTTTCATGGAATCGATCAACTTCTTGGAGAATCGCATGTTCTCAAGTGTGGTCGTGGATGCGGTCTCCGGCAGGATCTGCTCTTCCGGGATCCCCTGCTCCAGGAGATAGCGTTTCATGGCTTCGCCTTCGGAGATCACCTCGTCACTTCCCTGCCCGCCTGAGGGAACGAACACAACCTTCTTTCCAGTCTTCTGCTCCTGTTCGTGGTAGAACCGGATCGCCCTGTCCACCCGGCCTCTGAGGAGCGGATACAATGTGCCGTCCTTCTTGATGCCACATCCAAGAATAATGATGAAATCCTTGTTATACCCGGGTTTGAAGAGGGCGGCCATATTCAGGCAGATACCGGTAGCCAGCAGGATGCATTCAAAGTAAACAAACAGAGAGGCCAGCACGATCTTCGATATGAATATGGCTATGCCTTTCGTAGACATATCGACCAGGAACGGTGCCTTGTACAAAAAGTACAGGCAGACCAGTGACCCAAGGATCATAAAAATACCGATGAAAACGCCCAGCAGGTTGACCGGACGAAATCCTTCCCTCGTGATCAGCCGAAGATTGGAAATACTCATATATGCAGCAAAAGCCGCAATCAAAGGTATGGAAAACATAACGACGAGGCTCATGCCATTCCCCGCATAGTCGAAGATCAGACTGGTGCTGAATAGTTCCGGTCTGATGTAATACACTCCGACCATGATCCCGAATATGACCGTCAAAACGGCAAAGTACATGGCAAGACCAAGATCCAGCACCGTCCGGTAGGAAAAGAAATCCTGGCGCGTACGGATCACGAACGATCTGATAAAGAATACCATCGTTGCCAGGAAAAACAGCACGAGTCCGATCAAAGTCACCTGGTTGCCGCCGAAATCGTAATTGCCACTCAGGATGATCCCGGATCTGGTCACTGTAAGATCCGTCCCGCTCAGCGTCAAGTACTCTTGGGGGTTATCTTTGTTCCGTACATACTGGACCTGGCCAAAGGCGGTACCCTTTTTGACAGCCTTGAAGGTGACCTTCGCGACCCGTTCCTGTATGACCGCTTCCGTAACTTCTACGATGCCTTCCGGCTCAACGTACCCTTCGACCGCATCATTGGACGCGCCATCTGCACGCGGCACATACATACTGTATGTATCACCGAACAGCATCAGACTGATGATCACCCCGACAGTGATGATCAGGTAACATATAAGTAAAGGCTTTACCGAAACCTTTTTCATGGATCTACTCCTCATAGCTGTTTTTCAGCATCTGACAGATGCATGGTTTATTATATCATAATCCATTACAACGGACAATAAAACGGTGGAACTTGTTTTCGGTCGATGGTATAATATTCAAAACTGAATGCAAGGAAAAAGATACCATGGATATCAGAACTAAACAATTTCAGATACTGACCGATATCGAGTTGGTTTGGAAGCTCATGATAGACGTATATGACCACGAGGAAACCAACGGTCCGGCCGCTCCCTTTTTTGAATACGCGATCATAAGCTCCTGGCTTGATAAAGACTACCTGCGACTGGATCGTATCTGGTTGGACGGCGATGTGCCCGTGGCCTTCGTTTTCTACGAACAGCCGGTCACCTCCACGTATTACGTCCTTCGCCCGGGATATGAGTTTCTCGCGGGTGAAATGATCGAATACGCTGAAACCGCCTATCCGCAGTTTGATGAGCCGCGCGAACTGGTTCTCTTGAGCGGACAGAAAGCGCTCATCGAAGCGGCCGAAAGACGTGGTTATCAAGTGGTATATGAGGAAGAAGATCGCATTTTCGACCTTCGTAAAGGAAAGCTCGACTATCCGCTCCCGGAAGGCTATCACTTTGT
>JAFVHC010000250.1 GCA_017474705.1 Bacillota bacterium | reverse complement strand
CGGATGCTCTGGATCATCCCGGGCATGTTTCTTGCAATGATCGGTGATTACTGCATGGGTATCGAACCGAAGGACAGCTATGCCATTACCGGGATGATCTCTTCGGGCTGGCTTACCATCGCCGACTGGCGAATTGCGGTATCCAATATCGGCGGACTGATTGGTACGGTCTTCTATACCCTTGCGGCGCTGCCGTTTGCCGCATTTTTGAAGACAATGCTTCCAAGCTGCAAAAGCAAATGGGAACGGCGGTTTCTGAAACTGTATCTTGCCGGGCTGATCCTGGGCGTCATGTGCTTCCTGTATTTCCATCTGGAATGCGGGACGCTGATCCACAACTTCAATCTGCTCTATGATGCTGCCGGAAGGAATACGGAACTTGCGGCGGAGCTGTGGAACCGCTCCTATCTGGTCCAGATCGTTCCCTACTGGGCGACCTTCTTCGCTTTTGAACTATCCATCCTGATTGCCTGGATCGCGCTGATCTGGAAAGGAACCTTCAAACTGAAGAGAGCGTGGATTCTGGCTGCTCCGTTGATCGTCGCCGGGATCGGCTATGTGCTGGAGCTGCTGATCCCCTGGCCTTTCAACGGTTTCGTTTCCGGTTTTGAGAGCTTCGGATGGATTGTGATGTTCCTCGGAGGAAGAAAGCTCGTGCTGCAGGCTATACAGGAACAAGATAATACGGAGGGAACCGTATGAACTGGCCGAGAACGATCCTGGACGGCATCGCCATGGCGCTGCTTTTCAACGCGGTGGTGGGTGTAGGCTTCCTGCTCTACCCGCAGGCCTATTCCACGATGTTTCCCAAAGAAATCAAGGAAGCTGCGGCTCCGTTCGTTGACAGGAAAGATGTACGGAAGATGAAGCTGATCCTCTATCCGCTGTATTTGCTGCTGTTCATCTATTGGGCCGTCAGCGCTCATTTTGCAGAGATACAAGGCTTTTGGACGCTCTTCTGGACGGGCTATGTGGAGATGACCATTGTAAGCATCAGCGACTTTCTGATCCTTGATTGCTGGTTGCCGCCGAAGGCAAAGCCCTATGTCAAGGGCACGGAGGACTGCAATGCCTGGGAAGTGAAGGAGTGGCTGATAAAGCTGGCGATCCCGGAGCACGCCCTGGGATGGACATTTCTTGTCTGCCCGATCGCAGGACTGATCGTGGCCGGGATCGGGACCCTGCTGGGATAGGAAAGGGATATAAGATGAATCTATCACGACCGTATGAAGAAGAACTCGCCGATTTTTTGCGTACGCATCCTTTTCGGGATGAACACATCAACGGCGCGGACTATCACTATCTGCTTTGTGGAAAGGGAGACGTCACGCTGATCCTTCTGGTCGGCGGGATGGGCCTGTCATATCTCTATATGCCTTATGTTCTGGCGCTGGAATCGGAATACCGGATCTTAACTTTCGATTATCCGTACGAGTTCGAAAACAATGAAGCGTTGGCAGACGGGATAGCCGCGCTACTGCGGCATTTACATATCGACTTGGGCATCCTGGTCGGCAACCCTACGGCGGGTATGTGGCG
>JAFVHC010000249.1 GCA_017474705.1 Bacillota bacterium | reverse complement strand
TTGTCCATAGAAGATGCCCGCGGATGCCTGGATGCGGTCACAAGAATGAATATCATTTTCCGGCAGTTGGCTAAGGTCGACGTCCTGATCTTCAGGGATGATTATCTGAGCCATGGATTAGGCAGCGAATTCTGTTTGTATGAGGACAATGGTCTGCTGACGAATCGCGGGTATAGCTATGAGTTCGCATCGGAGGAATTGCTTTTTCACCCCAACGCGACTGTCCGGGATCATGAACTGGATCAGGATGGCGCGGGATACCGATGCCTGCTGATCCCTGGAGCAGCCTGGATCTCTGTCAGAACGCTCAAACGAGTCTTCGAACTGCATCGGCAAGGGCTGCCCGTATTCTGGGTCGGTGCAAAGCCGAGCGGGAAAAAGTATCATGGCGAATCAGATCAGGAATGGCAGCAGATGATGGAAAACTGCCGCGATATTCCGGTGATCTGGGACATTTTGGACGTACCGGACGTGTTGGAAGCAACGGGCATCCAGCCGCGGGTCCGACTGGACGGACACAAGGATGTCATGACGGCGGTCCGGGATGAGGCCGATGTGCGATACTGCTGCCTGTATGCCTATAATCGTGTCGTATTGGATCAGGAACATCCCAATCCGGACGAGTTGGCCGTTTCCGCGATCTATCGAAAAGGTTCCTTGAAACGCAGCTATGAACGTCCTGGCACAAACAGTCGGGGTTCCATCTTCGTGCAGATAGAGGGTGTCGGACAAGTCAGCCGTATGGATCCTTTCAGTGGGAAGATCGAAGAGCTTTCCTTCACGGAAAAGGATGGAAGAATGGAAGGTGCACTCGAGATCGAGGAAGATGAAATGGTGTTCCTGGCCATGGAGAAAGGCAAGGTACCACAGAGTACCCAAGAGTACCATCTGCTCCGAGAGCATTCCGTCACCTTCCGTACGATCGCGTTTTCTTCATTTGAACCGAATACACCAGAGGAAACGTCTTTCCTTCGTAGTCATTTTGAGCCCTATGGGGAAGAGATCCCGTTGGAGCAAACGGTTTCATGGCCCGCTATGGGACGAGAACGTTTTGCCGGGCGGGCATTGTATAAGGCCGAGATCGATTTGGCAGAGGTGGACCCTCAAGCCAGGTACGTGTTGGAACTGGGGGACGTGGAGGATACGTTCCATGTGCGTATCAACGGGCTGAAGGCGCCTTTCCCGGACCAGGTAATGAAACGGGTGGATCTGACAGGCTTGTTGGTGCAAGGCCAAAACCAGTTGGAGATCGAGGTCACATCCAATCTCTATAATAAACTCTTCACAGAGGAAGCGATCTCCTCACCCTATGCCCCGAAACTACCGATCTTGACACGTTCGTATGGGATTCGGGAAACAGAAGGGAAAAAGATCCGGGTACTCGAATATGCATAATAATAGCCGTGAGACAGCGATCGTTGCTGTTTCACGGCTTTATATTTTTATAGATCGATGACCTTGACTTCCATGGCACCAAGTGTGATCTCACCCAGGTCGGCCGGAGCATCTGC
>JAFVHC010000248.1 GCA_017474705.1 Bacillota bacterium | reverse complement strand
ATTGGAGATGATATTGCCGTTAATATCCCGTCCCGGTGAACAGGCCAGGCCGGTGAACAGGGCAACATGCGCTGCGTCACCGGCCTGTTTTACATCCAGCCAGATTCTGATCCACTGCTCACGGTTCGTCTGATACCGCAGCGTTTTCAGATCCGCCGATTCCATCAATGCGGATTCTGATCTGGATATGCTGCCGTCTTCGATCTCAAAGATCTCTATGTCTTTCCATGTGGCAGGATCCACGACGGCAGCATAATAGTTAGCGGAAAAGCCTTTACTCCAATCCATTGATTACTCCTATGTCCAGGATCCCAGCGGCACCCCGTCCAGTTCCTCCGGATCCACTCTCGTTACGGACAGTGAGAACTCTGCAATCTTGCCGGCCGTCTTATAGCCTCTTGATTCGGAGATCTGGATATCCGCCGCGTAACTGGATCCATCCGGAGTCCGGACATGGCAAATACCAGGATACACTGCGAGCCTCCGCAGCATAAAGATTTCATCCGGATCTTCCGTGACGATCGTCACACCGGATACCGAGGAGGATCTTTTGATTCCCGGATTCCAGTCGCCCTGGACGCTGCCGCCGAGGTACATAGTTTCCTGGAAGTCCTTTTTCCAGCTACTTGATACATCTACATTGTAGGCCAGCTGGATCTGATATCCATCGAAGTCGATGATCGCTCTATCATTTCTCAGGATGTCGCCTGCATCTTCCTGCAGGTCGATCCATGCCGGCTGGTTATCTGCAGTGATATAATCGCCATTCTTCGTCTTGTAAACGACCCTATGGCCGCCGCTTTCGCCGATTGCCGGATATGGATCCACATATGTAGAGCCCATCTCAGCACCAGATACAATCAATTCAGGCCGATCTGCGGACAGTCGATAGATATCGCAGGTATCTCCTGCAGCATATCCTACTGGCGTTCCGATGGTGATCTTCGCAGCCGCGTCATCGATCGTGACGGTTGCTGTCGGCATGACCGCCTGGTGCGTCCAATGCACCTCAAACTCAATGGCATCCTCCGCTGATTGCCCCAGGCCATCTCTGACTGTTGCAGTCAGCTTGTATGCTGCCCCATCGTCCAGAGCGCCCTGCAGATCTTCTTCTGTGATCTCGAACGTACCTTCGCCGCTCACATTAAGGATCGCGACCGCTTCCCCTTCGTAACCGTTGAACTCTGTTTCATCCGGTCGGTCTACATGGTAGTCCTGGGCTCGCTCGATCACGACTAGTGTATTGCCATCACTGCCGGTTCCGGAGATCGTCACTTCCAGAGGCATCTCTGTAAGAGACAGCTCCGTTCTTGTATCGTGCTGTTCCACATCATCCGTGATCGTGATCTCTTCCAGGGATGTTGCAGTAATACTGATCTCAGGCCGCGCCGCCACAGTCACCGGTACCGGATCGCTCCATTCAGGCGAGGTCCTTCCGGACGCAGAGCTGACACGCACACACAGATTATAAGTGTTTCCGACTTCCCAGCCGACATCTTCCGCGTTGATCGTTATGTGCTGTGCGGTCTCCGTGTGGGCAATGATGTCACCGTATACGATCTCGCCGCCAGTTAGCTCCGCCTCGCAGATTTCTGCATAAGCTTGCATCGTCCCGTCGTTGGACACGTAGACCCACGATGCGGTGACGCTGCCATCCTCTGCGATCACATCCTGATCCAGGATCAGATACGGTGTCACTGGAGGCGATGACAGGTCAATCACGGCAATATCGGACCATGGTCCCATGGTCTGACCTCTAATTAGTCGGACCCTTACATACCAGGTCTCACCGATCGTCAGCCCAGAGATGTTCCACTGTGCCGCGTGCAGGTTGCTGATCGTATACTCGCTGGGTTCGTCTGTAGATTCCCAGGCATCTTTGTGATTTGCCCAGGACAGGACCGCACTATCCGCTTCCTCCCAGGACCAGTCCCAGGTTACACGGACCGTTCCTGTTACGTCAGTCTCTGACAGGGATACATTGGACGGCGCCTGCGGTACCTCTCCGCCATCCCAGATGGTTGCTACGGATCTCATGACCGGTTCTACAGCATAGCACGCAGTTCCATCTTCACGTTCCTGCAGGTCATATGACCCGACCGCTGCATAAACGCCGAAGGCGATCGTATCGCTGCCCCAATCCGGGCACTGCATTGTAATACTTGCCTGTCCAGGAGGAATGATAGCGATCACATAATCTTCATTCGGCGCAGAGGCTCTACGATAGAGCACCGCCAGGAACGCATCCTGGATGGCAGATCTATTCGTAGCATTGATCGTTGCCATATGCGTCTCTGGATTGGTCGCTACGCTGACTTCTTCTGGCGTCGCAACAGATCCTACCATGGCCAGCTCCGGTACACCCTCCGTCGTCTGGGCGTCGTGCTTGGTGTTGACGCGCACATATAGTGCCTGATCTACACCAGGTAGATCATCTACCGTAAAGAATGCAGCATCCGCGCCAGAGGTATCCTTGGATGTATTTGCAGTAGTCCAGTTTCCGCTGGGGCAGGCCATATCCGGGTCCGGTGTCGCAATCTTATATTCAACGATCGTGGCATCGATGGGATGCGCCGCATCTGCGGACGCCGTCCATTTTATCTTTACGCCCACCCCGCCGGCGTTGTTCGGAGTTGTTGAAACATCACTGATCACCGCCTGGTATGGTTCAGCAAAGACATGCTTTTCATATTTCCAGGCAGTCGCTCCATGCGGTCCTCTGGCACGTACGCGGAACCACCTGGTGCAGGATCCGTCTGCAATAACAGTCGTTTCCTCGGTTACGTTCTGAGTGCCGTTCGCGGCTCCTGTTCCGGCATTCCAGCCGGCAGCCGTGGACTTCCATGTAAGCTTGGATCCATCTTTGATCGTACTGTTTGCGACTCGCAGTGTCTGCCATTCCACGTCTCGCAGCCACTCCGCTTCCTTTGCAGTAGATGTCGTAGTCCACTTGAACTGAATTACGTTAGTATGAGAATTATCCAGAGTCGCCGTCAGCTTCGGTTTATGCGGTGTCTTTACAGAGAATTTCTTGGTTGCCCACCCGCTCCAGTCCGGCACGTATGTAGTGCCGGACTTTGTATATTGGGCTTTCTTTCCGCGTACTCGGAACTCGATCGTGTTCAGAACCGTCTTCTTCGCCGGGAAATAGTTGCCAACGGTAACGGTCACTGTTTTTGTTTTTGTTGAAGCCCCGACAGAAACAGACGTCCATTTCTTTTTGCCATTCAGACGGTACTCCAGCTGCTGGCTCCCATATCCTCCAGAGGGAAGCTTCCATGAGATCGCGAACTTCGCTCCATTCCTTGTGATCGCAAGCCCTGAAGGCTTCGAGGATGATGCTTTCTTTGTCGCCATTATGCAGTCCTCAGTTCTCTCT
>JAFVHC010000247.1 GCA_017474705.1 Bacillota bacterium | reverse complement strand
TTCATTCTCGGAGCTGGTCTTCTGGTCCTCAGGATCTTCCCGCTTCTTGTGAAACTGATCTATCTGATCGGGCGGAAACACTGGTCTCCGGCTTTGTATGCTTCGTTCCTGCATATCTTAAGAGACCGCGGCAACCAAGGTTTCCTGATGGTCTTCCTGATCATGACGATGTCGCTGGGTATCTTCAATGCGCAGGCCGCGCGCACCATCAACGTCAACGGTGAACAGCGGATCAGCTACATGAACGGTGCCGACATCGTGATCAAAGAAAAATGGGAAAATACCGGCGTCATGGGTGAGACCGGGGATTACATCGAACCGGATTTCAGCAAGTATGAGGATATCGAAAACGTTGCCAGTATGACGCGGGTCCTGAACGATACCATTACGGTCATGGGTCCGAACGGCAGCCTGAAAGGCATCTCCGTGATGGCCATCAACACCAAAGAATTCGGTAATACCGCATGGTTCAAGGACGGGCTGCTGCCGATCCACTGGTATAATTATCTCAACGCCATGTCACGGAATCCCAACGGGATCCTTATGTCCTCGAATGCCCGGGAAAAGCTGGGCGTTGAGATCGGTGACAGCGTTCAATACTACGGCAATCACGGCCATGCGCAAGGTATCATCTGCGGGTTTGTCGATTACTGGCCTGCCTACCGGTCGAAGATCCCCACCAGCGATCTGAACAGGACCAGTGATCATTACCAGATCATCGCGAACTTCGACCAGGTCCAGTCCCAGTGGGATGTCTTCCCCTATGAGATCTGGATGAAGATCGATGGATCGACACAGCCGATCTATGATTGGGCATCGGAGCGCGGCATCCGCTTCGCCACCTTCAAGGATACCAAGGCAGACCTGATCCGTTGGAAGAACGATCCGGTCACCCAAGGCACCAACGGCATCCTGACCGTCGGCTTCATCGTCGTCCTGATCCTCTGCGCAGTCGGATTCCTCATCTTCTGGATCCTTTCGATCCGAGCACGCGAGCTGCAATTCGGTATTTTCCGGGCGATGGGCATGTCGATGCGTGAGATCCTGGCGATGCTGGGCAATGAGCAGCTGTTTATTTCCGGTATAGCTCTGGTCATGGGCGCTGTGATCGGTAAGATCGCCGCCCGACTGTATGTCCCGATGGTGCAGCTTGCCTACACGTCGGAAGATACCGTCATCCCGCTGGAAGTCGTGCAGGCATCGGCGGACACGCTGCGTCTCTATCTCGTGGTCGGTATCGTCGTTGCCGTGTGTATGGCAGCGATCAGCATATTGATCCACAAGATCCAGATCGCACAGGCATTGAAACTGGGTGAAGACTAATGAGTGACATGATCGAAGTAAAAGATATCAAACGTGGGTTTCCTACGGGCGGAGGAGAAGTATTCTGGGCATTGAACGGGATCTCGCTCACAGTCCCCGAAGGGAAACTGACGATCCTCAGGGGCCGTTCCGGTTCCGGTAAGACCACATTGATGAACATCCTAGGCCTTCTGGATGATCCGACCGAGGGGACGATCTTCTTTGATGGGGTGGATCTCACACGGCATTCCGCTCTGGAAAAAGAGAAGATCCGCCGGAAGCAGATCGGCTTCGTATTCCAGTCCGTAGCTCTGATCCCCATGATGACGGCGTTTGAGAACGTGGATTTCGCCCTGCGCCTGGCGAAATATGAGGGAGACCGGGCGGAACGGACGATGGAATGCCTGCGGCTGGTCGGCCTGGCAAACCGGGCGGACCATATGCCGGCGGAACTGTCCGGCGGTGAACAGCAGCGCGTGGCGATCGCCAGAGCCATCGCTCATAAGCCCAAGGTTTTGTTTGCGGACGAACCGACGGCGGAACTGGATACCAATACGGCCTTGACTGTTGTGAAGATCTTCCGGGAGCTGACCGAGCGGGAAGGCATCACGATCGTCATGACGACCCATGACGTGGGTCTGATGGAGCTGGGCGACCTGGTCTATGAGCTGGAGGATGGTGAGCGCGTTGGCTGAGAACATGATCGTATGTGAGAACCTGGTCAAGATCTACAAGACCGAGGACCTGGAAGTGCTGGCGCTGCAGGGCCTGGAACTGGAAGTCAAAGCCGGCGAACTGATGGCCATCATTGGTAATTCGGGATCCGGTAAATCGACCTTCCTGAACATGATCGGCGGCTTGGACCGTCCATCCGCCGGCCGCTTGATGGTGGACGGCAAGGACTTGTTCAAGATGTCGGAGAAGGAACTGGTCGAATATAAGAAAAAGACCGTCGGGTTCGTCTGGCAGAACAACGGCCGCAATCTCCTGCCGTATCTGACGGCGGTGGAGAACGTGGAAATGCCCATGGCCTTCGGGGGCGAGAAAGAACGACGCAAAAAGGCGCTGGAACTGCTGGAACTGGTGGGCATGGAGCATAAAAAAGACAGCCGATTGAGCCAGCTGTCCGGCGGTGAGCAGCAGCGCATCGCCATCGCCATCGCTTTGGCGAACAGTCCGAAGATCCTGTTGGCGGATGAGCCTACAGGTTCGGTCGATGCCAAGACCGCCGCCTATATCCTGGATGTGTTCCGTAAATTGAACCAGGAGCTGGGACTGACGATCATCATCGTCACACATGACCGGCTGCTGGCCAAGAAGGTCAACCGCGTGGTCTCCATCCGCGACGGCAAGACCAGCAGCGAATTCATCGTGAAGCAGAGCTATGCGGACCGGCTGGACCAGGTCACCATGTTCGATGAGACGCAGGAAGAGTTCGCGGTCCTGGATAAGGCGGGGCGCGTGCAGATCCCGCGGGAACTGCTGGATAAACTTGGCGCCACGGACAACAAGATCCGTATGGATTTTGAGGATGGACGCATCGTCATAAGTGCACCGTCGCATGAGCCGGCCGTGCATGTAGAGGCAGAGGCAGAATGAATCATCTGCGGGGGCGTCCGTAGGTGTGTAAATAAGGAGGTTTATTATGTATAAGCTTTGGGATGCACTGGAGCAGGCAAAGAAACTGCGCTGGGTGGAACTGTCACATGAACTGACCAATGACAGCCCGTATTGGAGCGGCATTCCGGAAGGATCCGTGGAACTGGGCAAGGTGGTTTTCGATTGGGGCAATCCGATGCTGGAGTGCCGCATCCAGACCTTCAAGTTCCCCGGACAGTTCGGTACGCACATCGACTTCCCGGGCCACTTTGTCAAAGGTGCGCCGCTGTCGGAAGAGTTCGGCGTGATGGACGCGGTCTTCCCGCTCTGCGTCGTCGATATCACCAAGAAAGTGGCGGAGGACGTGCATTATGCCGTGACCGCGCAGGATATCAAGGATTATGAAGCGGAATACGGTCCGATCCCAGACGGCGCTTTCGTTGCACTGCGCACCGATTGGAGCAAGCGCTGGCCGGATATGGAAGCCCTCTCCGGCATCGCGGAAGACGGCAGCGAGAACTTCCCCGGCTGGTCCCTGGATGCTTTGAAGTATATTTATGAAGTGCGCAATGCGGCCGCAAATGGCCATGAGACCCTGGATACCGATGCTTCCGCGGAAGCGGCGAAGGCAGAGGATCTGGCCTGCGAGCGCTACGTCCTGGAGCAGGGCAAGCTGCAGATCGAGGTCCTGTGCAATCTGGATCAGGTCGCGCCGGCCGGTGCTGTTCTGGTCGCTGCCTGGCCGAAGATCAAAGGTGCGGTCGGCCTGCCGGTCCGCGTCTGGGCGATCACGGAGTAAAGATCATGAAACGGTCGTTGTCTGCGATCCTGCTGGTGGGGATGTTGTGCCTTCTTGCAGGATGCACGGCCGCCGGAACGAAGACGCCGGAGCGTCCGGAGGCCGATGTGTCCCGGATGCTGCCGGCGTTTCAATATGAGCTTTCGGATTCTGTGGAGGTCCAAGGGCGGCAGGGCGTCTGTTGCGAAAATGGTTCGTATTGGGTCAGTGGGTCCGCGGTATTGACAAAATATGACGCGGAATGGAACGTCGTGACACAAAACAAGGATCCTTTTCAGGGATATCAGATCGAGGTCAACCACATCGGCGACATCGATGTGTATAACAATGAGCTGTACATCGGTGCGGAATACTTCGTGGACGGTGTGGGTACGAACATCCAGATCGCGGTCTACGACGGAGATACGCTGGAATTGAAGCGCACCTTTCCTTTCGCCCCGGAGAGCGGGCAGTTGGAATGCTCCGGTATCGCAGTCGATCCGGACACGCGGACCGTCTGGATGTGCTCCTGGGTCGGTGAGGAAAGCGGGCGGTACTTGTACAAGTATGATCTGGATACCGGGGCCTATCTGGGCAAGGTCCATCTGCAGATGCCGCCCCAGTGGGTGCAGGGCGTGGCCTATCATGAGGGCTGCCTGTATCTGACGGCAGATGATGGGGACGCGGACGCGGAGGAAGCGGACCACCTGTACCGCACGCGGATCGATGCGGATGCCACGTTTTGCACGGTGACTTTGGAGCGGACCTTTGACGACGTGACCCGGCAGGGGGAGATCGAAGGGCTGACCTTCGATGAGGAGAACGATCAGCTGCTGTTGCTGTACAATCGCGGCGCCAGGATCGTTCTCGGCATGCCGCAGGGGTTCTATGAAGGGTACGACTGTGAGATCTCGGAAGTGTTTGTGTATCAGATGAAAAGCAGAAAGTGATGAGAGAACAGGACCGTTCTCAACTACAAAACTTCATAAGTGAAACTTATAAATAAGCTCCGGAAATCGAATTGATGATGGCCGGAGCTTGTTTTATACTGATTTTAGAAATCCCAAGAGAGGAGCTATCACTATGAAGTATACAAAGTTGGGCAATACTGGAACGACCATTTCACGCATCTGCCCGGGCTGCAAGAGCTTTGGCTCGGACAACGCCGGTGTCACCACAGGTAAAGGCTGGGCACTGCCGGAGGAGGACAGCCGTGCCATCATCAAACGAGCACTGGATCTGGGCATCAATTTCTTCGACACCGCCAACACCTACTCCGGTGGTACGAGTGAAGAATTCGTCGGGCGCGCACTGCGCGAGATGGCCAACCGAGACGAGATCGTTGTGGCGACGAAGGTGTATTTCCCGGTGGAGCGCCAGGGTCTGAACCTGCAGGGCCTCAGCCGCAAGCACATCATGAAAGCGATCGATGATAGCTTGATGCGCCTGGGTATGGACTATGTCGACCTGTATCAGATCCATCGTTGGGATCCGGAAACGCCCATCGAGGAAACGATGGAAGCACTCAATGACATCGTTAAGGCCGGCAAAGCCCGCTACATCGGCGCGAGCAGCATGTATGCCTGGCAGTTCGCGAAGGCACAGCAGGTCGCGAAAGAACACGGCTGGCATCAGTTCGTGACCATGCAGAACTTGTACAACCTGATCTACCGCGAGGAAGAACGTGAAATGATCCCGCTGTGCGCTGACCAAGGTGTCAAGCAGATCGTCTGGTCCCCGCAGGCGAAGGGCCGTCTCGCAAGAAAGCCTGGAACCGTGACCCAGCGTTATGAGAACGAAGCTGTTGGCAAACGTTTCTTCCCGGAAGATGAGAGCAACCTGGAGATCATCCGCCGTGTCGAACAGGTGGCTGAGAATAAGGGCATTCCGATGGGACAGGTCGCGCTCAGCTGGCTGCTCAGCAAGCCGACCGTAGCCGCGCCGATCGTCGGAGCAACCAAGATCAAGCATCTGGAGGAAGCCTGCGGCGCCGTTGACGTGACACTGACTGAGGATGAAGTCAAGTTCCTGGAGGAAGCATACGTTCCTCATGCTGTGACAGGACACTGAGCAACAAGTGTAAGGAGCATGAACATGCAAGAGCAGAGAGTTTTGGGACAGAGCGGTATCAAGGTCAGCCCGGTCGGGTTGGGATGCATGGGCTTTTCCCATGCGTATGGAGCACCTACAGAAAAAGGTCAGGCCGTGCAGATGATCCGTAAGGCCTTCGATATGGGCTACACCTTTTTTGATACAGCAGAGTGCTATACCGGCGTCAACCCGGATGGCAGCACCAGCTATAATGAAGAACTGGTCGGCGAAGCGCTTAAACCAGTGCGTGACCAGGTTATCATCGCGACGAAGATGGGCATCACTTTCACGCCTGACGGTGCGGTGCTGGACAGCAGTCCGGAGAAGATCCGCACCAGCGTCGAAAGAAGTCTGAAGCGTCTGGGAACAGACTATATCGACTTGTATTATCAGCACAGGATCGATCCTAAGGTAGAGCCGGAAGTGGTCGCCGAGACCATGGGACAGCTCATCAAGGAAGGCAAGATCCGTGCGTGGGGTATTTCAGAGACCGGCGAAGAATATCTGCGCAGAGCGCATGCTGTGACTCCGGTGGCCGCGATCCAGAACCGTTATTCCATGCTGGCCAGAGAATATGAGCCCTTGTTCCCGGTATTGGAGGAACTGAACATTGCCCTGGTCGCCTTCTCTCCGATGGGCAACGGTTTCCTGACCGGCGCCTACAAGCCGACAGATACCTTTGCGGAGGGTGTCGATTATCGCAGCCATATGCCGCAGTACACGCCGGAAGGCTTTGCCGCCGCCGAAAAGCTGATGGATCTGCTGGCAGAGCTAGGCCGTGAAAAGAATGTTTCAAGCGGGCAGCTGTCCCTGGCCTGGATGCTTTGCAAGAAGCCATGGATCATCCCGATCCCGGGCAGTCGCAAAGAAGCGAGGATCGTTGAAAACCTGAATTCTCAGCATGTGGTACTGACACCGGAAGAGATCAGCCGCATCGACAGTCTTCTTGACACCATGAAGATGCCGGTTTACGGTCAGCGTGGCTGATATGGATGACAAGCAACAGATCGCGCTGCTGTATGATGAAATGTACACTGCCATGATCCAGAAGGATCTGGGAGAACTGGACCGCCTGCATGACGATAGCTTCACCTTGACGCACATGACAGGCAGGACCCAGGATAAAAAGGAATACATCAACAGCATTCAGAATGGTACGCTTAATTATTTTGCGGCAGAAACCGAACGCCTGGACATCGATGTTCGGCACGATACGGCTGTGATGACGGGCTTGAGCCGGGTGAGTGCCGCGGTGTATGGCGGTCGTCGGCAAGAATGGCCATTGAAGCTGGAGTTTACGCTGCAGAAGCGAAACAACAGTTGGCGGCTGATCTCGGCGAAAGCGAGTATGTATTGAACATTGCAAAGGTGCCTTCATTTTGATACAATATGAAACATGGAGGTGATCGGATGCTGTTCAGGCAAATGAAGTATTTTCAGTCTGTGGTGGAGACCGGCAGTTTTACGGAAGCGGCGGAGCAGTGCTTTGTCTCGCAGTCTGCCATCAGTCAGGCGATCTCCGCGCTGGAGAGTGAACTGGGCACCTTGCTGTTAGAGCGCAAAAACCGCAGGTTCTCTTTGACACCGGCCGGTGAATACTTCTATCGCAGATCTTTACCGATCACCGCGGAGCTGGAACAGCTCTTACGGGACACCAGACGCCAAGGTATGAGCATGGGGCCGGAACTTTGCATAGGATACTTAAGCTCCTATACCGGGGACGAACTTGGCAAAACCATCTCCACGTTTTCACAAAAGAATCCTCTGGTGGAGATCGAGACATTTTCCGGCAATCATGAAGACTTGTACGAGGCGCTGATCTCGGGCGGGGCGGATCTGGTGCTCAACGACCAGAGACGTGCGTTTGCCGACCATTGCCATAATACGATCTTAAGGCGTTCTCAGTACTTTGTGGAAGTATCCATCAATAGTCCGTTGGCCAAGCTGGATCAAATCGAGATCGGTGAACTGAAGCATACACCGTGTATTCTGGTCGCTGGTGAGAACCAGGAAAAAGAAGAGCAGCGCTTCTTCCGTGACATCATCGGCTTTGGGGGAGAGTTCCTCTTCGCCCGCAGCCTGCAGGAAGCGCGCGTCCTTGTGATCTCTGGCCGAGGCATCCTGCCCATTGAAGGCAGGCCTGGCGGCACTTACACCGGAGCGACGTTCAAGAGGATCCCTTTGCTGCGTAAGGGAGAAGCGATCCTACGCAATACCTGCGCCTTCCGTTTGAAAGAAAACACGAATCCCTACGCGGAATCCTTTGAAAAGATGCTGTTGCAACGTTTTGAGGAGCGCCTTGAATAAGTTATGCTAATGCAAAAGCCCTTGTTTCCGAATTGATTTTGGAAACAGGGGCTTTTATACTTTGAGTATCTACATGAAGGAGGGCGAGGACATGCCGGTCATGAGACATACAGTCAAGGTTGTATTTTGGAAATTGTGGGTAAATTACAGACGGTTTTAATGGCGTAAAAGTGAGTAAAATGATTAAAAATAAGATTCGTTTACTTTTCGGCCTATCGGAACATACAATTCTTGAGAATCAGTTGGATCAGTAGGTAAGAGGTATTGAAAAAGGCATACAAAGAAGAAAAATCTGCATGTTTAGTGGGAAAAAGTGTCCTGTGTCATGATCGCAAAGAGGATGATGACACATAATACGGGTGATGAAAGTGATAAAAAGTGAAATCTAGTCAGTTCTATCCTGTACGGCCCGTATGTTCATTCAGAAAATCTTATCCTTGCAAGCCATGCCCACGGCCGCATGCGCGGCCTCGTATGGCACCTCCAGCTTCGCTGGTCCGCACTCGAACACCTGCGGTGTTCTCGTCACGGAGCGGCGCCATATAAGTCTGAAACAAAAAATAAGGGTCCACTTGAGAGCAAGCTCTCGCGAACCCTATATTTTTTTCACTCTTGCAAGCCATGCCCTCGAACACTTCAGGCCTGACGGCCTTCGTGTTCTCGTGTACGGCTGGCGCCGTATGCTCATTCAGAAAAGAAAAACGCGGAAAGGATGCAAGCATCCCTCCGCGTCTATTCTTTTCTTCATTCGCGCATGGCTTGTAGCTTATGCAAGTTCCGCAAAGTATTTGATCGTGCGGACCATCTGAGAAGTGTAGGAGTTCTCGTTGTCATACCAAGAAACAACCTGTACTTCGTAGGTCTCGTCATCGATCTTGGAAACCATGGTCTGGGTGGCATCGAACAGGGAACCGTAACGCATTCCGATAACATCGGAGGATACGATCTGGTCGGTGTTGTAGCCATAGGACTCAGAGGCAGCAGCCTTCATGGCTTCGTTGATGCCTTCCTTCGTGATGTCCTTACCCTTCACGACGGCGACCAGGATGGTGGTGGAACCGGTGGGGGTGGGGATACGCTGGGCGCTGCCGA
>JAFVHC010000246.1 GCA_017474705.1 Bacillota bacterium | reverse complement strand
TCGCGGATCTTAAGGATGCGGCAGGCGGTGATCAGGTTGGTCAGGACTTCGCGGCAGATGGCGATATCCATGACGGAATTGATCCGTGTCGGGTTGATATTACGGCCGGTAACGGTGCCATAATCCGGGTTCGGCGTAGGATCTTCCGGCGAGAAGGAAGGATAGAAGATGACTTTGCCGCGTTCATCCCGGTCGCAGGCATAATCCTCGAAGAACAAGGCGATCTCAGCAAGGGCGGGCACGATGCGTTCCCGCAGGAAGTCCTCATCTCCGGTGCAAAGGTAATGATTCCAGAATTCGTTGTAGATCCAGCCAAGACAGCCGGTCCAGCAGTAGTGCGGATAGGTGCGGGAGAAATGATAGAGCAGTCCGGAGTCATAATCACAGTGGACGCTCGCCAGCAGACCTCTCGCGCCGAACAGGCGCTCAGCGTTCGTGCGGAAGTCGTCGAACTTGGACTCATAATACTTGAAATACACGTCCATTTCCTCGAACAGTCCCGTGTTGTTGCCGGCGCAGACCTGAAGATTGGTGTTGATATTATGCTGTCCCCACATCGGCGGGATCCGGCCCGTATCGATGATCTGATAGAAGCGCCCCATATCGTAAAGCTTTTCCATCAAGGCAGGATCCAGCAGGGATCTGCTGCGGCTACGGGTGAGCAGCTCCTCACCGGAAAGCAGGTAGTCGTCCTGATCCTGTCCGGTAAGATATAACTCGCTGCGGGCCATTTTTTCACCCAGGATCCGACGATTGTGCGCTTCGAACTCGTCAAAGTCCACCGGCAGCTGCATGAAGTCTTCAGCCAAAGATGCTTCGCAGCCGAAGGCAAAATCCTCTTCGATGCGGATGGCTTTCGCGACGACGACCAGCGCATCCGCGCCAGTGACGCGGATTCCGTCGCCTTCGACTTCGACAATTCCTCCGGAGGGCAGGAAGCGCAGCAGGACCACGTAGCCCTTCGCTCCGAACTCCGGGTCATAAGCGCAGGATACCGTAAAGAGGTCCGGCGTCCTGGTCACGCGGAATTCCGCCCCTTTCAGGATCTCTCGGCCGAAGATCTTCATCCCGATGGGGAGACGAAGCGTGAGTGTCATGTTCAGCTGACCTTGTGGTGCGGTAAAGCGGAAGGCGGTCACGTCATGTTCCCAGTCGGCCAAAGCTTCGTGGGTGAAGGTACCGCGGGCGTCCGTCCATACGGTCGAGATCCGGCCGGTATGCAGGTCGGTCCAACGGAGGTAGTCGTGGATGCTTGTGTCTTTTTCCGTGTCCGCGGTGAGCCAGAATGCTTTATGCAGCCGCAGCGATTCTGTGGGATAGACGATCCGTGCGTCCATGTTCATGCGTTGATCGAAACCGGCTTCCCGCAAGGCTTTGTCGAGGATCTTGTCCGCTTCGTCGGACTGACCGGCCATCACGAGGCGGCGGATCTCCCCAATGTAGGGACGAAGATCCGGAGGCAGGGGCGTTTCGCGCCATTTGGGTTCGTACAGCAGCTCCTGCGTGACACAGATCTCATCGTGCCACGGATCACCGGAGACGTCGATCCGATGGGAACCGTTGCCGGTATAGAGCCAGTCGGAAGGTTCGGCCCCGGGCGAGATGGAGCAGACATTATGCTGCGGCAGAACATCTCTGCGCGCCTGCAAGGGCATATAAGGGTAAGGGTACCGGAGTTGAGCGGTGGGGATCATGCGCGTTCTCCTTTCTGCTTTCAGAATGATATGAAAAAAGGACTGCACGAGCAGTCCTTGATCTTCAGATGCTTACAGAGCGGCAGCCAATGCGCGCTCCAGGTTGCGGGCCAGCTGATCCGGGCAAGAAGTGCCACGGCCGCCACAGTCGATGTTCTTCATGCGGCGGATCGCATCATGGACTTCCATGCCTTCGACAAGAGCCGCTACACCCTGCGTATTGCCGTTGCAGCCGCCATCGAACTGTACGTTTTTGACGATGTTGTCCTCGATATCAAAAGAAACGCCGCGGGAGCAGGTGCCCACGTTGTTGAATGTGAATCTTGCCATTTGTTAAAACTCCTTTATATTATGATCATACGTATTATAACGGCTGCAAAGGAAAATGTAAAGAAATCTTGTTGAAGAAAAATGATTTGCATGCTAAAATACAGGTTGGAAATGGAGGTTCACGCATGAGATTTAAAACCATCGGCATCATCTGTGCCATGGACGAAGAGATGGAGCAGGTCGTACTGCATTTGGATCACGTGCATACGGTCCTGGAACAGGCAGGCCTGAAGTTTGTAGAAGGCACAGCCTCAGGTCTCACAGTCTACGTCGTCAGATGCGGCATCGGCAAAGTCAATTCCGCGCTGTGCTCGCAGATCATGATCGACAAACTGGATCCCGACGCTGTACTGAACATCGGTGTAGCTGGCGCTTTGGACGATGCGCTGGAGCAGGGGGACATCCTGATCTCCCAAAATGCGCAGCAGCACGATTTCGATACGAGTCAGCTGGGAGATCCGAAGGGGGTCATATCGCGGATGGATACCAGCATCTTCCCTGCAGATCCGGATCTGATCCGGGCGGCTGAGGAAGCTGCGGAGGAAGCGGGCCTTCATTATCGCCTGGGCAAGGTGGTCAGTGGGGACCAGTTCATCGCGGATGAGGATAAGAAGAACGAACTGATCGAGCTGTTCCAGGGCAGCTGCGCGGAGATGGAAGGCGCCGCTATGGCGCATGTCTGCTATCTGAACCGCAAACCCTGGGTCATCCTGCGGTCGATCTCCGATAAGGCGGACGGGCAGGCGGAACTCAGTTATCCGGAATTTCTGCCGCTGGCAACGAAACGGGCCGGCGTGCTGTTCCAACATATCATAGAAAAACTATAGGAGGTAAGTGAGCATGATTTTAGTAACAGGCGGAGCCGGTTATATCGGCAGTCACACTTGTGTCGAACTGATCCAGGCGGGATATGAGGTCGTCATCGTCGACAACCTGAGCAATTCCAAGTACGAGGCGGTGCGCCGCATCGAGAAGATCACAGGGGTCCTGCCCAAATTCTATGAGGTCGATATCCTGAACGCGGAAGGTCTGAACAAGATCTTCGACGAGAATCCGATCGACGCTGTCATCCACTTTGCCGGTCTGAAGGCTGTCGGGGAGTCCGTGCGCCTTCCGCTTAAATACTATCATAACAACATCACCGGTACCCTGGTCCTGTGCGACGTTATGCAGAAGCATGGCGTCAAGAAGATCGTTTTCAGTTCTTCCGCAACGGTCTATGGTGATCCGGCGTTCATCCCGATCACGGAGGAGTGCCCGAAGGGACAGTGCACCAACCCCTATGGCTGGACCAAGTCCATGATCGAACAGATCCTGACCGATATCAATACAGCAGATCCCGAGTGGGACGTCATCCTGCTTCGCTACTTCAACCCGGTCGGTGCTCATGAGAGCGGCCTGCTGGGTGAGGATCCCAACGGTATCCCGAACAACCTCATGCCGTATATCCAGCGTGTGGCCATCGGCAAGCTGGACCATCTGAATGTCTTCGGCAATGACTATGCCACTCCGGACGGTACCGGCGTACGTGATTACATCCACGTGGTAGACCTGGCCATCGGCCATGTATATGCCGTGAAGAAGGTCCTGGAGCCGGTGGGCGTCAAGATATACAATCTGGGTACCGGAAAAGGTTCATCCGTTCTGGACATCGTCAACGCGTACAGCAAAGCCTGCGGCCACCAGATCCCTTACCAGTTCGCGCCGCGCCGCGCGGGTGACATCGCCACCAACTACGCGGATCCGGCAAAAGCCTACGCGGAGCTGGGCTGGAAGGCCGAGCGCGACATCAACAAGATGTGCGAAGATTCCTGGAACTTCGTACAGAAGAACCCGGATGGACTCCAGGACATGGGCTGAACCCTCTTTTGAAACCAATTCGGGGAGGTGCCGCATATGAAACTGGCAGTGCAGACCGGTGGGCCGGCGGAACGGCTTGGCCTGGATCAGGCATACCGCCTGATCGCGGAATTGGGTTTTGATGGGGTCGATGCCAACGTGGATCATTTGCTTTCCTACGGTGACATCCTGCATAAAAAGCTGCCGCAGATCTTTCTTGGCACTGACAAGGATGCGGTCGAGGCATTCAGACCCTGGGCCGAGGCGGCCAAGAAGTACGATCTGGACAACTATCAGGCCCATGCGCCGTTCCCATCCCTCATCTACGATCCGGAGGATCCGGATTATAATGATGCCCTGGTGGAGATGCTGCGTAAGACCGTGCTTGGCTGCGCCTC
>JAFVHC010000245.1 GCA_017474705.1 Bacillota bacterium | reverse complement strand
CTCGAACTGTGTAAAGACCAGGTTCCAGATCTCCATGTAGCGATCGCAGTCGCAGCCAACTTTGCAGGTAGGTTTGCCGCAGCCGTACTTTTCGCCGCGGTCATAATAGATCTCGGAGCAGGGACCGCAAGGGCCGACGCCATGCTCCCAGAAATTATCCTCTTTACCAAAACGGACCAGATGATCCATGGGGATACCGACTTCGTTATGCCAGATCTGCTCCGCCTCGTCATCCTCCTCATATACGGAGATGTACAGACGATCCGGATCGAACTCCAGGACTTTGGTCATATACTCCCACGCCCAGGCGGTGGCATCTCTTTTGAAATAATCACCAAAGGAGAAATTACCCAGCATTTCAAAGAACGTACCGTGACGGGCCGTGATACCGACGTTTTCGATATCGCCCGTGCGGATGCACTTCTGGCAGGTCGTCATGCGGCGGCGCGGCGGCGTCTCCAAGCCGGTAAAGTACGGTTTGAGCGGCGTCATGCCGGCATTGATCAGCAGAATGCTCTTGTCATTCTGCGGCACCAAGGAAAACGAGGCGTGCTTGAGATGCCCTTTGGATTCAAAGAAATCCAGATAGCTCTTTCTCAGCTCGTTCACACCCATATATTTCATGTTTCTTCTCCTCTCAGATTACCTTCAAAATCGTGGAGCCAGGCTCTTGCCCGGCTTTTGTCCTGTTCCAGCTGTTCCTTCAGGGCTTCGATCCCGCTAAAGCGCTGTTCAGGCCTTAGGAACTGCAGGAATGCCACTGTGATAGTTTTTCCATACAGATCCCCGTCGAAATCCAGGATATGTGTCTCTATCTTGATCCGATGTCCATGTTCCACGGTCGGGTTCAGTCCTACGTTCGTTACTCCGTAGAAACAGCCGTTTCCTGTATCGACACAGGTGACATAGACGCCATGCCGCAGATCTGCCATGCCCTCTTCCTGCAGCAGGTTGACCGTGGGAAAACCCATGGTCCGCCCGAGACGTTTCCCATGCTGTACCGTTCCTTCCATCGTGTAAGGATGTGACAGCAGATATCCCGCCTCACGGACTTTCCCTTCTGCCAGCAGAGCACGGATCTGTGTGCTGGAGACGACTTGTGTCGACCCATCCTCCGCCTGATATGTGACACCTTCCAGCACCAGGCAGTCGATCCCTGCATCCGTACAATGGCTCCGTAATGACTCGACCGTGCCCTGCGCCAGATATCCATACCGGAAATTCATTCCGACCGCAATGCCTCTTGCTGCAAGCTTTTCCACAAGGATCTTCTGAAAAAACACAGCCTCCGGCATCGTGCGCAGGTCTTCATCGAAGTCCAATTCCAGGATCTTCGCCGATGGAGCCGCTTCCTGCAGGAGTCTGAGCTTTTGCTCCTCCGTATACAGATTGGCCGCATCAGCACTGGCACGCGGCGGGAACGTAAGGATGAGCAATGGGGCCGCTAATGTATCTGCCAGCCGGGCTGCTTCCCGGATCAGCTGTCTATGGCCGCGATGCACTCCATCAAAGTTCCCGATCGTCAGCACACATCCATCCGGACACAGCCTTTCCGGGATGTCACGGACCGAAGCTTGAATGATCTGCATGCTTTTCTTCCTGTTCCATTATTGTGATACAAACATTTTCTCAGGGATCAGCCGAACGGCATCCTCCTGTACATATTTGACTTTATACAAACCAACGAACTGTCCTTTAGAGTCCAGCATACGTACCAAGTCTCCCGCTTGGACAACAAGGCCTTCCGGCGGATAGGTGAGGTAGTTGCCGTTATACAAGTACAGATCGTCCTCCGCGGGCACCTGTTTGATCGGGTACTGCGCATAGATCTGCAGCAGTGACAGTAGAAATTCTTCCTGCCTGCCTCCCTGCATCAGCGTTCTCAGCTCATCGATGGTACGCGCCTGCTCGATCGTATAGGGACCGCTGGCCGTGCGCACAAGCGATGTCATATGGGCTCCATAGCCCAGACGCCGGCCGATATCTTCACATAATGTACGGATATAGGCACCTTTGGAACAATGCACTTCGATGCGCGCGCCTTCCGGGCTTTGTTCCAACAAAGAGATCTCATGGATGGTGACCGGCCTTGGCTTGCGTTCGACCTCGATCCCCTGTCGGGCCAGATCGTATAATTTGATCCCATTCTTTTTGATCGCGGAATACATGGGCGGAATCTGATCGTATGTTCCCACAAAAGAAGCCACCACACGAGCGACTTCTTCCGCATCATATCGATATTCATAGGAACGGGTCATCTGCCCGGATGCGTCCTGCGTATCGGTCTCAAAACCGAACTTCAGTTCCGCGATATAACGTTTGGACAGACCCGCGATATCCTCCGCAGCTTTGGTCGCACGGCCCAGACAGACCGGCAGAACTCCTTCCGCGTCCGGATCCAGCGTACCTGTATGCCCGATCTTTTTCGTCTGCAGCACACCGCGCAAGATCGCGATCACATCGTGCGAAGTATATCATTTTTCCTTATAGACTGTTACGACGCCGTCCACTCAGCCCTCCGCCTGCATTTCGGCACGGATGGCCTTGAGCAGTTCTTCTTTAGCATACAGGATCGGCCCTTCCAGAGAGCAGCCGGCTGCAAGCACATGGCCCCCGCCGCCGAAGCATCTGGCGACCTTTGCCACATCCGTCTTTCCTTTGGAGCGCAGGCTGATGATGATCTTGCCATCCTCACTTTCCCGCAGATACAGGGTGACCAAAGCTTCCGACGTTTCTGAAAGCCGATTGATGATCCCGCTGACTTCGTCCGGGCCGGCACCACTCTTCAGAAAATCTGCCCGTGTCATTTCCACGGCCAGGATCCCGTCCTCATAGAGTTTGGCCTTGCGGTAGGCTTCTCCCAGGACTTTCATTTCCTTGAGCGTATGCGTATGGAACATCAGATTGAGGATCTTTTTATGATCCGCACCCATATCGATCAGTTCGCCCGCAATACGATAGGTACTGCTGGTCGTATTCTGATGACGGAACCCGCCTGTATCGAAGGCAATGCCCATAAAAAGCGCATTGGCCATTCGCCGGTTGATCGGGATCCCCGCGATGCGGAACAGATGATATAAGATCTCGCATGTGGCGCAGGAATGCTCCTCCGCGTATGTCATGCGGGCGTAGATGCTGTCCTGCACATGATGGTCGATGCAGATGAAGTCCACCGCTTTCGCAGGCAGTTCTTTACCCTTGCCCAGGCGCTTATCATCCGCTGCATCCAGCAGCACGAAAGCGCAGGGTTTCATATCCATCAACGCGCATGTCTCTTCCAGGTCCAGTGTTGGATACAGATCCGCCATTTCGGAATATCCATCGGTAGGACCATCAAAATAGACGAAAGCTTCTTTACCCATGGACTGCAGTGCCAGGGCCATGGCTGTGGCCGCGCCGATACAGTCCCCGTCAGGGTTCATATGACCGGCGACCAGGTAACGGTCATACCGGCCCATGAAATCCACCAGGACCGGTACAAAATCCTCTCGTGTCACGCCTCGTCCTCCTCTTCCGTTTCCGGACCGAGGTCGATGCTTTTGATCATTTCGGCCATGTGGATGCTGTACTCGATAGAATCATCCATAAGGAACGTAAGTTCCGGCGTCACGCGAAGGTTCAGGCGGTGCGCCAGCTCGCGGCGGATGAATCCGGCAGCGCTTTTCAATGCTTCCTTTACTTCCGCCTGCGCAGCCTCATCGCCCAAAGTGGTGACGTATATTTTACAATATTTCAGGTCGCGGGTCGTCTCTGTCCGCAGGACCGAAGTCCGTACGTCGATCCTCGGATCTTTCAGATCATAGAAGATCTGGCTCATTTCCTTGCGGATCTCCTCATTGATCCGGTCGGTCCGGCCCGCGCCTCCTCTTCTTGCGTTCTTCATATTATCGCTTGATCTCCTCCATCACAAAGGCTTCGATCACATCGCCCTCTTTGATATCAGAGAACTTGTTGAGCATGATACCGCATTCATAGTTGGTCGCGACTTCACGGACGTCGTCTTTGAAGCGGCGCAGAGATGCCAGCTCACCTTCATATACGACGATATTGTCACGCAGCAGACGGACTTTTGCGCCGCGCTGGATCTTGCCGTCTTTGACGTAGGAACCAGCGATGGTGCCAAGGCCGGAGGCTCTGAAGACCTGGCGGACTTCGGCGTGACCCAGGATGACTTCCTGGAATTCCGGATCAGCATACCCTTCATAGCGGCTTCGATCTCTTCGATGGCCGTATAAATGACACGGTACAGACGGATGTCGATCTTCTCCTGCTCGGCTGCAGACTTCGCAACCGCATCCGGACGTACGTTGAAACCAACGACGATCGCGTTGGCTGTCGCCGCCAGAGTGACATCGGATTCGTTGACTGCACCGACGGCACCATGGATGACACGCACTGCCACCTGCTCG
>JAFVHC010000244.1 GCA_017474705.1 Bacillota bacterium | reverse complement strand
TGCCGTGAAGAGGAATTGTGATCATGGAAAGAACAGGAAAGATACATATTTATATGGGCGAGGGCAAGGGCAAGACTACGGCGGCTGCCGGTCTGGCTCTTCGCTGTGCCGGCCAGGGCGGGCGCGTCATGGTCATGCAGTTTTTGAAAGCCGGAGATTCCGGCGAACTGGCAGCCTTTGAGGATGTCGACGGCATCACCGTTCTTCCGAGCCCCGGCTATTACGGGTTTACCTGGGAGATGTCCGAAAGAGACAAGGAAGATGCGGCAAGGATGTACAGCCAGGCGATGGACAACCTGGTGTTCAATGCTCAGCAGGGGCAGTTCAGCCTGATCGTGCTGGACGAGATCATTGCCGCTGTGTCCGGAGGTATCCTCACGGACGCGCAAGTGCTTGAGTGGCTGGAAGACCTTCCGGATGAACCGGATATCGTGCTGACAGGCAGATATCCGTCGGATGAACTGCTGGCCGTGGGCGATTACATCACTGAGATGCGAAAGATAAAACACCCGTATGATCAGGGCCTGCACGCGAGAAAGGGTATCGAATACTGATATGTTTGATAATCTGAAGAACAGAAAGCCGCGCTCGATCGATGAGAAGGAATATCGGAAGTTCGCCGTAATGGTCTGCCTGGTGGAGCGCGACGACGAACTGCAGGTCCTGTTTGAAAAGAGGGCCGGCGGGCTGAAACGGCAGCCCGGCGAGATCTGTTTTCCGGGCGGCGCCCGCGATTCTGGGGAGAGCGCACTGGAAAATGCAGTCCGCGAGACAAAGGACGAACTGCTGATCTCTGATGAGCAGATCCATGTCATTGCGCAGATGGACACGCTGTATACGGCGTACAATACCATGGTCTCTGTTTTCCTGTGCGAGCTGAAAGATTACCAGGATACATTCAGTCCCGATGAGGTCGGCGAGATCTTCTACGTTCCGCTGAAATATTTCATCGAGACAGAACCGGATGCCTATCAGAATACGGTAAAACCGATTCCCCCGGAGAACTCCCTTATGATCTGATCCCGGGCGGGAGAAATTACCGGTGGTATAATGTCTACAAGAATATCTATTTCTACAATTACGCGGAAGATAAGATCATCTGGGGACTGACAGCATACATTATGAGAAGCGTTGCGGGCATCCTGCGCTACGAAGCAGGTTATACCGGCAACAATCAGTTCTGCTGATACAGGCGGAGGGACAGAAGATGCCGAAGAAAAAGAAGGGCCTCCAGACAGTGATGGAGAAGAAGCCGGTCAAAAAGATCTTGGAATATTACTACTTTCTGAAGGATGATGTGCCGGTAAAACAGATGCAGCTGGCCGTCGGCGATGATTATTTTGAGAAGGCCGATGTCTGGCCCCAGCTGAACCTGATGGAGGTCGTGCTGACTTTTGATTCACTCATTTTCCAGGATGCGGAAGACTGTTTCGTCGATCCTGAGGACATAAAAGACCTTGAGACGATGTGGATCAGGAAGAAATATCAGATAAGCTTTGACGCAGGCGATATCGCGCAGGTGCGCGAGGTCATGCGCCGGATCATG
>JAFVHC010000243.1 GCA_017474705.1 Bacillota bacterium | reverse complement strand
GCTTGAACATTTTTTCCGCATCAAAGTGAATCTGCAGTTGTTCGTCAAGGTCAAGAACGGCTGGCGGGACAGTGATATCCAGGTGCGCAATATGGGATATGACGTGCGTACGCTGGACCGTTGATGAGGCGGCACCATGGCGCAGATCAAAGTCAAAGGCATCGTCATCCAGCAGGATCCGATGGGAGAGAAGGACAAACGTCTGATGGTCCTGACCGCCGATATGGGCAAGATCCCGGTGCTGGCCAAAGGTGCGAAGTCTCAGTCGGGGCGGTTCGCCGCGCCATCCCAGTTGTTCTGTTATAGTTCGTTCGTACTGGACCGGGGCAAGACCTTTTACTACATCAAGGAATATGAGATTCTGGAGAGCTTTTACGGCCTGCGGTCGAACGTCGATGTGCTGGCCTATGCGTCCATCATGCTGGAGCTCTCCAGAGGATTTTCCATAGATGGTGAGGACAACGGTGATCTGGTACGACTGCTGCTGTATGGTCTGCACGCGTTGGAGCAGAAAGACGCGGATCCGTATTTGATCGCACAGACGTTCATGCTGCGGCTGATGTCCGATAGTGGTTTCCGACCGGAACTGGATCACTGCCTGCGATGCGGACGTCGATACGATCAGACAGAGGGGTGGCATTTTCGTGAAGAAGAGGGCGGACTTGTGTGTCCCGACTGCATGGGAACGGCCCAGCGGGGCCTCAGACCGGGCGCCGTCGCTGCTATGCGGTACATGATCGACGCGCCGGTGCAGAAAGTGTACAAGTTTACGATCTCTGACGAGATCCGGCAGCAGATCAAACAGCCGATCCGTTCTTATACGGTCATGAATCTTGGCATGCCGCTGAAAAGTCTCGCTTTCGCGGAGAATGTGGAAAACATGGATCTAAAAACCCGTCCTGTCATTGACAATTGACCTTACGTTTGCTATACTTTTGAAGATTAAACTACTATTATTTTGAGAGGAAGTACTATTTTGACTAAAAAAACCATGGAAGAAATCGTCGCGCTGTGTAAAGCACGCGGTTTTATCTATGCTGGTTCCGAGATCTACGGCGGCCTGGCCAACAGCTGGGACTACGGCCCGCTGGGCGTCGAATTGAAGAATAATGTTAAAACAGCGTGGTGGGATTCCTTCATCCGCCGCAATCCTTTGAACGTAGGTGTGGATTGTTCCATCCTCATGAATCCTGAAGTCTGGGTGGCAACAGGCCATGTCAGCAATTTCGATGATCCGCTGATGGACTGCAAAGCCTGCAAATCCCGCTTCCGTGCTGATAATCTCATCGAGGACTATCTGGCCGACAATCAGATGACGATCGAAGGTTCCGTCGATGGCTGGACCAATCAGGAGATGGAAGCTTTCATCGAAGAGCACAATGTGCTGTGCCCGACCTGCGGCAAACATGATTTCACCGGTATCCGTCAGTTCAACCTTATGTTCAAGACCTTCATGGGCGTTACCGAAGATGCGAAGAATACCGTTTATCTGCGTCCCGAGACGGCGCAGGGCATCTTTGTCAATTTCAAGAACGTGCAGCGTACGACCCGCAAGAAGATCCCCTTCGGTATCGGTTAGGTGGGCAAAGCTTTCCGCAACGAGATCACGCCCGGAAACTTCACCTTCCGTACCCGTGAGTTCGAGCAGATGGAACTGGAGTTTTTCTGCGAGCCCGGAACGGATCTGGAGTGGTATACCTACTGGAAGGACTTCTGCCTGAACTGGCTGAAGACGCTGGGCATCAACGAGGAGCATCTGCGCCTGCGCGAGCATTCCAAAGAAGAACTGGCATTCTATTCCAAGGGCACCAGCGACATCGAATATACCTTCCCCTTTGGCTGGGGCGAGCTTTGGGGCATCGCGGACCGTACCGATTACGATCTGGGCCGCCATCAGGAGCATTCCGGCCAGGATATGACATATTTCGACCAGGAAAAGAACCAGAAGTATCTGCCGTATGTCATCGAGCCCTCTCTGGGTGCTGACCGCGTTACATTAGCGTTCCTGTGCGAGGCGTACGATGAGGAAGAACTGGAGAACGGCGATAAGCGCAGCGTCCTCAGGTTCCATCCGGCCATCGCGCCTGTCAAGATCGCTGTCCTGCCGCTGTCCAAGAAGCTTTCCGAAAGCGCTTTGAAGCTGTACGAGGAGCTTTCTGCGAAATACAGCTGCCAGTACGACGATGCCGGTTCCATCGGAAAACGGTATCGCCGTCAGGATGAGATCGGTACACCGTATTGCGTCACGGTCGATTTCGATACAGCCGAAGACGGGTGTGTCACGATCCGTCATCGCGACAGCATGGAGCAGGAGCGCATCGCGCTGGATCAGCTGGAGCAGTATTTCGAAGGGAAATTCAGTTTTTAAGGGTTATCTGAGAGTACACTCGGACGGCGGTCCCTTTGAATATCCATAACATTTTGGTATCTCTGTGATCCATACACCATATGGGTCGCACTGTATATATTCTAAAAGATCTTTTAGGAGGTTACAAATGAGCAGAAAATGGGTTTACTTATTCAGCGAGGGTAACGCTAATATGCGCGAGCTCCTGGGCGGCAAAGGAGCGAACCTTGCTGAGATGACCAACATTGGTCTTCCTGTCCCTCAGGGCTTCACCATCACCACTGAAGCCTGCACCCAGTACTACGAAGACGGTCGTCAGATCAACGAAGAGATCCAGGCGCAGATCAACGAGTACATCGTGAAAATGGAAGAGATCACCGGCAAGAAGTTCGGTGACAAGACCAATCCGCTGCTGGTTTCCGTACGTTCCGGCGCACGTGCTTCCATGCCCGGTATGATGGACACCATCCTGAACCTTGGTCTGAATGAAGAAGTTGTCGACGCGATCGCAGAGCAGAGCGGAAATCCGCGCTGGGCATGGGATTGCTATCGTCGTTTCATCCAGATGTATTCCGACGTCGTTATGGAAGTCGGTAAGAAATATTTCGAGCAGCTCATCGATCAGATGAAGGAAGCCCGCGGTGTCAAGCAGGACGTCGAGCTGACTGCCGACGATCTGAAAGAACTGGCCGGCCAGTTCAAGGCTGAGTACAAGGCAAAGCTTGGTACCGATTTCCCGACCGATCCGAAAGAACAGCTGATGGG
>JAFVHC010000242.1 GCA_017474705.1 Bacillota bacterium | reverse complement strand
TTGACGAATGCCATACGGGGGACATTATACTGGTCAGCCTGACGCCATACGTTCTCAGACTGCGGCTCAACGCCGCCCTTGGCACAGAATACACCGACCGCACCATCAAGGACACGCAGGGAACGCTCAACTTCGACTGTGAAGTCAACGTGACCGGGTGTGTCGATGATGTTGATACGGTTGTTTTTCCAGAAACAAGTGGTCGCGGCGGAGGTGATGGTGATACCACGCTCCTGCTCCTGCTCCATCCAGTCCATGGTCGCCGTTCCCTCATGGGTATCGCCGATCTTATGGGTCTTACCGGTATAGTACAGGATACGCTCGGTCAGCGTGGTCTTACCAGCATCGATGTGTGCCATGATACCGATGTTTCGCGTATCATGAACGAATATTCTCTTGGCAACTTTATAAACCCTATCTCTTAAACTAACAGGCGATCAGAAACGGAAATGCGCGAAAGCCTTGTTCGCCTCTGCCATACGATGGGTATCTTCTTTTCTCGTTACAGAAGAACCGGTGTTGTTGGCGGCGTCCATGATCTCGTTGGCCAGGCGCTCTTCCATGGTCTTTTCGCTGCGCGCTCTGGAGAACGCGGTGAGCCAGCGCAGACCCAGTGTCTGACGACGGTCGGGGCGCACTTCCATAGGAACCTGATAGGTGGCACCACCAACACGTCTTGCCTTGACTTCAAGGACCGGCATGATATTGTTCATAGCGGTCTCGAAGACTTCCAGCGGCTCTTTGCCGGTCTTTTCGCTGATCCGGTTGAAAGCGCCGTAGACGATCTTCTGCGCGGTACCCTTTTTACCGTCGAGCATGATGTTGTTGATCAGCTTGGTCACAACCTTGCTCCCGTAAACCGGATCGGGCAGAACTTCTCTTTTTGTAATATGTCCTCTTCTGGGCACGATTACTTCCCTCCTTAATTAAACAATTAAATCTTAGGTACTCACATGAACCTAATGTGTTTCGCACCGAGAAGAAAGGGATAAATGCTTCGTTTTATCACTGACCGATGTCTTGGATGAGGCATCGGTCAGCCTCTCTATCTCAGTACAAACTCCTACTTAATTCTACGAAGCCCTTATTATTTCTTCGGGCGTTTTGCACAGTACTTGGAACGAGCCTGTTTGCGGTTTGCAACACCGGCCGTATCCAGCGTACCGCGGATGATATGATAACGAACACCGGGCATATCCTTGACACGGCCGCCGCGGATCATAACAACGCTATGCTCCTGCAGGTTGTGGCCTTCGCCGGGGATATATGCGGTTACTTCGATACCATTGCTCAGACGTACACGGGCGATCTTACGAAGAGCCGAGTTCGGCTTCTTCGGAGTATCGGTCTTAACAGCCGTGCACACTCCGCGCTTCTGGGGAGAGGAGATCGCTGTGGGTCTCTTGTGCAGAGAGTTCCAGCCACGCTGCAGAGCAGGCGCTGTGGACTTCTTCACGGACACCTCGCGTCCCTTTCTTACCAACTGGTTAAAAGTAGGCATATTTGCACCTCCTGTCTTAAGAATTTTTAGCAAGCCTTCGTAGTATACCATACCACGCAACGCCTGTCAATTATGATTATGCACGAATCGTTCCGCTTCAGACCGCGCGTCATGCGCATCTTCCACGAAACGATGCGTGAATCATAGGCTTAGAACTGTGCGTCTTCCGCGTCATCGATCTCATCGACGGCGCTTTCGACGATGGTCTCATCATCAAAGATCTCATCTTCGGGAACTTCCTCTTCGATGATCTCCTCGATGACTTCTTCCTCAGGCGCCGGTATGGCCGGCTCACCGTTCGGAACGAACTGCGTGCGCTGGTACTGGTTCATACCGGTACCGGCGGGGATCAGCTTACCGATGATGACGTTCTCCTTCAGACCGATCAGCGGATCGATCTTGCCCTTGATGGCCGCTTCCGTAAGGACACGGGTGGTCTCCTGGAAGGAAGCTGCAGACAGGAAGGATTCTGTCGCCAGAGAAGCCTTGGTGATACCCAGCAGGATACGCTCGCCGGTCGCAGGCATAAGACCTGCTTCTTCGGCGATCTTGTTCTTCTCTTCAAATTCGAGATAATCGACCAGGGAACCCGGCAGCATATCAGTGTCGCCGTTGTCCTCGATCTTGATGCGCTTGAGCATCTGACGGACGATGATCTCGACGTGCTTATCGTTGATATCGACACCCTGCAGACGGTATACGCGCTGGACTTCGCGGATCAGATAGTTCTGTGCCGCGACCAGGCCTTTGATCTTCAGGATATCGTGCGGGTTGACGGAACCCTTGGTCAGCTCGTCGCCGGCCTCGATCACGTCACCCTCTTTGACCTTGAGGGACGCACCATAAGGAATCAGATAGGTCTTGGATTCCTTGGTCTCCGGATCAGTGATGATGATCTCTCTCTTACGAAGCGTATTGTTCTCGGTGACTTCGCCGCCGAACTCTGCGATGATCGCAAGTCCCTTCGGCTTACGTGCTTCGAACAGCTCCTGTACACGCGGAAGACCCTGTGTGATATCGTCACCAGCGATACCGCCGGTATGGAACGTACGCATGGTCAGCTGGGTACCGGGCTCACCGATGGACTGCGCCGCGATGATGCCGACGACTTCGCCCATACGTACCTGTTTGCCGGTGCTCATGTCCGCGCCGTAGCACTTCGAGCAGACACCCAGACGAGCGCGGCAGGAAAGCATGTTGCGGATATGCACTTTGGTGATGCCGGCGGCCTGGATCTGACGGGCCTGTGCTCCGGTGATCATGGTATCGGCAGGTACCAGCACTTCACCGGTCTCCGGATGGCGGATCTCATCGATCGACCAGCGGCCGGTGATACGCTCGACCAGCGACTCGATGACTTCGTCGCCGTCCAGGAACGCGCTGACCCACACACCTTCCGGTGTGGTGCCGTCTTCACAGCAGTCGATGGAACGGATGATCATATCCTGGGATACGTCGACCAGACGGCGTGTCAGGTAACCGGAGTCCGCGGTACGAAGCGCGGTATCGGCCAGACCTTTACGTCCGCCATGAGAAGAAATGAAGTATTCCAGAACGTCCAGACCTTCGCGGAAGTTGGACTTGATCGGCAGCTCGATGGTCTCACCGGTGGGGCTGGCCATCAGGCCGCGCATGCCGGCAAGCTGTTTCAGCTGATCCTTGGAACCACGGGCGCCGGAATCGACCATCATGAAGATGTTGTTCTCTTCATCCATACCGTCCATCAGACGTTCGGTGATCTCACTGATGACTTTCTCCCAGGCCTTGACGACACTGTCGTGACGCTCGCTCTCGGTCAGAAGACCGCGGCGGAAGTTACGGGTGATGGTCGCCACTTCCTTATCGGCAGCAGCCAGAAGCTCCTGCTTCTCCGGCGGAACGATGATGTCGGATACGGAGACGGTCAGCGCGCCGCGCGTGGAATAATGGAAGCCCAGATCCTTGATCTCGTCCAGGATGACGGCCGTGGCAGTGATACCGACGACGTCGATGCAGCGCTGCAGTATCTGTCCGAGCTGCTTTTTGCCCATCTGGAAGCCGATCTCATACGGAAGCAGGGTCTCCGGGCGAGCGGGATCACGCTCTACATAGCCCAGATTCTGCGGTACTTTTTCATTCAGGATGATACGGCCGACGGTGGTGTCGATCATACCGGTGACACTGTCCTTTACGGTCTGCCCTTCCGCATCGGTACGCTCGAACTCGACCGTACGACGGACGCGGATGGTGGAATGCAGCGTCAGTTCCTGGTTTTCATAAGCCATGATGGCTTCGTTCTTATCTTTGAAGCAGCGTCCGGAACCGATATCCGAGCTCTTTTCCTGGGTAAGGTAATAGATGCCCAGGACCATATCCTGCGAAGGCACCGCCACAGGCGAACCATCAGACGGCTTCAGCAGGTTATTGGTGGACAGCAGCATGAAGCGGCATTCCGCCTGCGCTTCTACGGACAGCGGTACATGGACGGCCATCTGGTCGCCATCGAAGTCAGCATTGAACGCGGCGCAGACCAGCGGATGCAGTTTGATGGCCTTACCTTCGACCAGCACCGGCTCGAACGCCTGGATACCCAGACGATGCAGTGTAGGAGCACGGTTCAGCATGACCGGATGCTCGCGGATGACATCATCGAGGACATCCCAGACCTCGGGCTGCACACGTTCGACCATGCGCTTCGCGGACTTGATGTTATGTGCCTGATTGTTTTCCGTCAGTTTCTTCATGACGAAAGGCTTGAACAGCTCGATCGCCATTTCCTTCGGCAGACCGCACTGATAGATCTTCAGTTCGGGACCGACGACGATAACGGAACGGCCGGAATAGTCGACACGTTTGCCCAGCAGGTTCTGACGGAAACGTCCCTGCTTACCGCGCAGCATATCGGACAGGGACTTCAGGGCACGATTGCCCGGACCCGTGACCGGACGGCCGCGGCGGCCGTTATCGATCAGCGCGTCGACCGCTTCCTGCAGCATGCGCTTCTCGTTGCGGACGATGATGTCCGGAGCGCCAAGGCTCAGGAGACGGCGCAGACGGTTGTTGCGGTTGATGACGCGGCGGTACAGATCGTTCATGTCGGAGGTCGCGAAGCGGCCGCCGTCCAACTGCACCATAGGACGCAGATCCGGCGGAATGACCGGGATCACGTCCATGACCATCCACTCCGGACGATTGCCGGAGGTCAGGAAGCTTTCCATGACTTCCAGACGTTTGATGATCTTGACCTTTTTTTGGCCATGGGAATTGGCCATTTCCTTCTTCAGTTCCTCGGTGTCCTTTTCAAGATCGATGCTCCTGAGAAGTTCCTGGATGGCTTCCGCACCCATACCGGCACGGAACTGGCCCGGCCATTTATCATACGCTTCCCGGTATTCTTTCTCGCTCAGCAGCTGCTTGACGATCAGACCGGTCTGCGGGTCGGCTTCCAGAACGATATAGGAAGCGAAATATAACACTTTTTCAAGCGCGCGCGGGGCGATGTCGAGGATCAGACCCATGCGGCTCGGGATTCCCTTGAAGTACAGATATGGGATACCGGGGCAGCCAGTTCGATATGGCCCATACGCTCGCGGCGGACCTTCGACTTGGTGACTTCGACGCCGCAGCGGTCGCAGATGACGCCCTTATAGCGGATGCGCTTGTATTTTCCACAGTGGCATTCCCAGTCTTTGTTCGGGCCAAAGATGCGCTCACAGAACAATCCGTCGCGCTCGGGCTTCAGCGTCCTGTAGTTGATGGTCTCAGGCTTTTTGACTTCACCATGGGACCATTCCCGGATCTTGTCCGGGGACGCCAGGCCGATCTTAATGGCATCGAACTGAATGGTTTTATTGCTTGTATTGACAGCCATCGAATACCCCTTTCTTATTCAAAGATGGAATCATCCATCGAATCCGGATCGGAAATCGAGAAACCCGCATCTTCCAGCGTGTACGGTACGTCGTCATCCAGATCCAGCTCGTCATCTTCTTCGTCTTCGACAGTGTAGCTGTCGTCCGTCGTATCGTCATAATCGCCGGACGGCATGACCCCGTCTTCCAGGCCTTCCATGTTGACGTTGATGGGTTCGCCGTCATCGTCCAGATCCTCCGCGATGATGACCTCGCGGCGGTCTTCGGTCAGGACACGCATGTCCAGACCCAGGGACTGCAGTTCTTTAAGCAATACTTTGAAGGATTCCGGAACGCCTGCCGGCGGAATGTTCTCGCCCTTGACGATCGCTTCGTAGGTCTTGACACGGCCTACGATATCGTCGGACTTGACCGTCAGGATCTCCTGCAGCGTGTAG